>JAAFID010000026.1 GCA_013297765.1 Cytophagales bacterium
AAGAAGAATATCTTCTATTTCTTTTTCAGCACCTTTAGGCATTGGTATCGTTTTCCTGACGTCAGGAAAATGATACGCCACTTCTTCACCAACGTTTTTGCAGGCATCTTTTGCCTTTTGAATTACCTTTTCAAAATTCTCCCATTTGCTGTAGCCTAATAAATCTTGTAATTCTCTGGCACTCCAACATTCCACACCTTCTAATTCGGCTGCTGCTGCTTCAAATTGGGCAAACAGTTGTTTTATTTCTTCTGATTTCATAATGTGTTTATTAAAATGGTGTTTCAATCCCCAATTCCTTGCAAAATTTTGCAATGGTTTCATCGGTGCTTTTTATTGCTGTTTCTAATGCTTTTAGTTCTTTGGCAATGGCATCAATATCTATACTTTCTTCCGCTTCAAACGTATCTACATACCTTGGTATGTTTAGGTTGTAATCGTTCTTTGCTATTTCTTCTAAGGTAGATTTCTTACTGTACTTTGGCAATTCGGTTCTGTTGCGGTAAGTGTTAATAATTAAATCAATGTCTTTGGCTCTCAAAACATTTTGCGTTTTTACTTTTTCGTAATGGTCGCTTCCACTGGCATCAATAAATAAAATATCATCAGGATTTTCTCTGCATTTTTTAAAAACCATTATACAAGTGGGAATACTTGTACCATAAAATATATTGGCTGGCAAGCCAATAACAGCATCTAAAAAGTTTTTGTTTTCTATGAGATACCTGCGAATGTGTTGCTCTGCACCGCCACGAAACAATGCACCGTGAGGCAGTACAATAGCCATAGTTCCATTGTCTGCCAAATGGTAAATCATGTGTTGCACAAAAGCAAAGTCGGCTTTGCTACTGGGTGCCAGCCTACCGTATTGGCTAAAACGGTCGTCGCTTGTAAACAATGGGTTGGCACTCCACTGAGCCGAAAATGGCGGATTGGCTACAATGGCTTCAAATTGTTGGTCAATATGCTGCGGGTGTTCAAGTGTATCGTCTTGTTTAATATCAAACTTGCGGTAATGCACACCGTGCAAAATCATATTCATTCGGGCCAGGTTGTAAGTGGTACGGTTCATTTCTTGTCCGTAAAAATTACTTACATCTTCTACCTCTCTTGCCACCCGCAGCAACAAAGAACCCGAACCACAAGTTGGGTCGTAAACCGATTTTAGTTTTTGTTTTCCTGTGGTTACAATTTTGGCTAGTATTTTAGAAACCTCTTGCGGGGTGTAAAATTCACCTGCTTTTTTTCCTGCACCACTTGCAAATTGGCCAATCAGATATTCGTAAGCATCGCCCAAAACATCAACCTCTTGTATATCATTTAACTTGAAGTCAATTTTGTCAAGGTGCGTCATCACCTTTGCAATGATTACATTTCTTGCTTCTGGTGTTTTACCCAATTTGCTACTGTTCAAATCCATATCTTCAAAGAGATTGTCAAAATCTTCTTCGCTTTCTGTGCCTAGTGTGCTTAATTGAATATTGATAAGGATTTTTTGTAAGTCTTCTATTATAAAAGCGGTTTTGCTTTCATCAAATTTATCAACGTCCTCTTCATTGTCGCCTTTGCCACGTTTGGCAACTTCGGCAAACAATTCTTCGGGTTTTAAAAAGTAGCCAAGTGTTTCAAGTGCTTCTTCTTTAATGGCTTCAATCAGTACGCTTCCTAAGTCATTTTCTTTTCCGTAGCGTTCTTTTGGGTTTGTAATTTTAGTGAATTGAATTTCATTCTGTTTCAATATTTCATTAGCGAAAATGTCCATTTTCTCACTTAGGTATTTATAGAAAATGAACCCCAAAATGTAGTCACGAAATTCGTCAGCATTCATTTTGCCACGAAGCGTGTTGGCAATGTTCCAAAGTTGCTGTTCTAATACTCTTTTATAATCTTCACTCATCTTGTTTTTTTTAATAGATTGCGAATTTACTGATTAATTGTTGGCTTGAGGTCATTAGGGCAGTAAATAACTGAAATAAAACTAGTAAACACAAAGCAATTGGCTACACCGCAATAGCAATAGCAATTACTGAAATATCTTTTGCACCTGCGGCTAAAAGCACATTGGCACAAGATTCAATCGTTGCACCAGTGGTAATCACATCATCTACCAATATCACATGCTTTCCCACAACGTCGCTTCCGCTTTTTACTACGTAGATATCTTCCGCATTTTGCCACCGCTGAAATCTTTTTTTATTGGTTTGGCTGGTTCGCTGCGCAACCCTTATTAACGATACCGTATTCAATGGCACATTCATAGATTGGGCAAGGCCCCTTGCAAAATATTCACTTTGATTATAACCCCTTTTTACCAATTTTTTAAGGTGCAATGGTACAGCCATCATTACATAATTATGGGCTATAGGTAGGGGTATAGCATGACCATATTGAACACCAAACCATTGTGCTGCATACTTTTGTCCGCTGTATTTTATTTCATAAATAAAGTTTTGAACCCATCCAGTTTTTACAAATTTCAAAGCGACCCAAGCATGCACTACATTTACCTTGCCCATAAGTCTTTGTTTCAGGTCTTGGCTCAATTCTTCACTTGGTGTGTAGTATGAAAATTTTTGCTCGCACGACAAGCATAAATAATGTTCATCTTTCAATAACAGCATATTGCAACTAAGACAAGGAGGGGGAAATAGCAGTAGCAAAAAATCGTTGAAAAAGATAGAAACGCTTTTAAAAAATGATTTCATACCTATTTTGCTGTATAATGCCTATTTTAGTAAATCGAATTGATAAATTTGAATATAAATATATTAAGTTTAAATAAAAATAGACAACCTCTACCCTACCATCGTTTGAAAATGGAGAATACAAAACTAGAATACGATGCAGAGTGGCTGAAGCTAATCGACAAACTTAAAAGTAAATTAGGTAAAGCTCCCGATCTCAATGCAATCTTATTTTTAATTGGCGTACAAGAAATTGGCAAAGGTGCAATGACATTTTCAAAAGAACAGAAACAGGATTTGATGCACGTAGGGCTGTGTACAGTATTGTGTTCATCGGGCTACTATCAACTAAGTGGTGTGGACACAGAGGGCTGGCCTATATTTGAATCCGTAAAATCCATTCCAAAATTTAATTTGGTAGAGCAAGAATATTTTATACGCACCCATGTAAAAGAATATTTTGCTGATTTAGATTAATCAAACAGATTTGCTACAAATTTAATGACCTAATTGCTCCCGAATGAAAGTAATTACCTACAATGTAAATGGTTTACGGTCTGCCATAACTAAAGGATTATTGGTATGGCTCAATGCATCCAAAGCAGACATACTATGCCTGCAAGAAATAAAATGCGATGAAACTCAAATTGACATTGACCTATTTAAAGCCCTTGGATACCAATATTTTTATTTCCATTCTGCCCAGAAAAAGGGCTATAGCGGTGTGGCCATTATATCAAAAATACCCGCTAAAAATGTTAATATTGGTTGCGGCATAGAAAAATATGATTTCGAGGGCCGGGTAATCAGATGTGATTTTGAAACCTTTTCCTTGATGAACGTATATATGCCCTCGGGTTCTAGTGGCGATGACAGGCAAAAATTCAAAATAGAATGGTTAGACGATTTTTTTAATTATATTCAAATAATAAAAAATCAATATGAAAATCTTATTGTGTGTGGAGATTTTAATATTTGTCACCAAAGCATTGATATACACAACCCAAAGGCAAACGCAAACTCATCAGGTTTTTTGCCCGAGGAACGTTCTTGGATGACAAAATTATTTGAAAATGGATTTATAGATAGTTTTAGGCACTTTAATGTAGAGCCACATCACTACACTTGGTGGACTTATAGATTTGGTGCAAGGGCAAAAAACTTGGGTTGGCGTATAGATTATATCATAGCTACAGAGCCAATTATAAAACGCTCCAATAAAACACAAATCCTTTCAGATGCTATGCACTCCGACCATTGCCCTGTATTATTTGATTTTAATGAATAATACCCATTAACCTTCTTTTTTATAGCAAAATTGTTGTTAAATTTGATACTAATAAATTGTAATTAATTTTTAAAAATTATGAATAAATTTCTTTCCTTAATCATTGCTGCATCTGTAGTTTTTTCTTCTTGCAGTTCTAATAAAGAGAATTCGGAAGATGCTAGTGGCTTGAAAGAAGCTAAAGGAGGCAAAATGTATGGCGGTACATTTAGACTGAACGAATCGGATTATATCAAAAACATTTATCCATTAAATATTACCGATGCCATATCGTACAGAATAGCATCGCAAGTATATGAAGGATTACTCAAATTTAATCAAAGCGACCTGAGTTTAAAAAATTGCCTAGCCGAGCACTACACCATTGATGCAACCAATACAATTTATACCTTCAAGCTTAAAAAAGGTGTATTTTTTCACGACGACGATTGTTTTGCAGACGGCAAAGGAAGAGAATTCACATCAGAAGATGTCAAATATTGCTTTACTAAAATATGTACTCAAGATATCAGCAATCAAGGGTTTAGTGTATTTCAAGACATATTAAAAGGAGCCAATGAGCATTACGCAGCCACCGCAGGTGGGGCAGCAGCAGCGACAGAAGTAGAGGGCATAAAAATTATTGACAAATACACCATACAACTAACGCTAAACCAGCCTAGTTCTATATTTTTATACAATCTTGCACGTCCATTTACTTTTATTTTTCCTAAAGAAGCATTAGAAAAATATGGTTTAGAAATGCGCAACAAAGCAGTGGGTACTGGCCCCTTTAAAATTGCCAACATTGAAGACGATATATCTATTTTGCTCAAGAAAAATGAAAAATATCACGGCATAGATTCTTTAGGCAACAAACTCCCATTCTTAGATGTGGTATTGGTTAAATTTATAAAAGACAAAAAAACAGAGCTTTTAGAATTTAAAAAAGGAAATTTAGACATGATGTACCGCCTGCCTACCGATTTTATTATTGAAATACTTCAAGAGGTAAACAATAAAAAAGGCGATTACGGTCAATACGATTTGCAAAGAACTCCAGAGATGGCTACACATTTCCTTTCTTTCTTAAATCAAGGCAAAATATTTAATAACAAAGATTTAAGAAAGGCATTTTGCTTCGCAATAAATAGAAAACATATATTAGATGCTGTATTAAATGGGGAAGGATATGCACCTGCCACATTCGGAATTACCCCTTTAGATTTGTTCAAAACACCAAAATATGATGTTACAAAAATCAACGGATATGAATACAACGCCGACTCTGCCAAATACTACATCAAAAAAGCAGGCTACCCAGATGGAAAAGGATTTCCTAAAATTGTGCTAGAATTGAATTCTGATGGTGAGCGCAACGTGGCCGTAGCAGAAGAGGTTCAAAAGCAACTAAAAGAGCATTTAAACATTAATATTGAGTTGAATATTGTACCTTTTGCTCAACTGGTAGAAAATATGATTGGAGGAAAAACAGACTTCTTCCGTGGTGGCTGGATTGCCGATTATCCAAATCCAGAAAACTTCCTTTGGTTTTTCTATGGCAAAAATGTTCCTGCCGATGTGAAAGAGGCTTCATATCCCAACATGATGCGTTATAAAAACCCAAAATTCGATGCCCTGTACGAGGCTGGATTAAGATCTAAAACAACAGAAGAAGCCTATAAAAACTTCTTAGAAGCTGAAAAATTAATGGTGGCAGATGCTCCTATTATGCTGTTATGGTATGACGAAGGGTATAGATTGATGCAATCGTATGTGAAAGATTTTCCTAACAATGCTATGCAATTTAGAGATTTCAGTACGGTTTACCTCACCGACAAGAAGAATGATAATTAAATATTTGATACAATACTAAAGCAATTAATCCTTGATGTTAATTGATGCTGAAAATTTCGAAAGACAACTGAAAAATTTCAAAAAGAAATTTTACGTATCTCTCTTATTCAAAGGATTATTAATAACATCAGGGATTTTACTTTTTAGCTTCATCGTATTGGCGTCTGCTGAATTTTTTGGACAGTTCGACTCTACAATTCGTTTGTCATTCTTAATTTTATTTATCGCTGCTTTTACTTTTCTATTTATAAAATTTTTATACATTCCTTGCCTAAATCTCTTAGGCTTTGCTAATCATTTATCTGATGAAATTGCCGCTAAAAACATAGGGCAATACTACCACAATATCAATGATAAATTATTAAATATAATACAGCTAAAATTAAGCTCAGCAGGCAGTTCCAACTTAGTACAGGCAGCATACCTGCAAAGAGAAATAGAGTTAAAAGATTATGATTTTAGCAAAGCGGCAAAAATAAAAAATGCTAACAAATACATAGGTATAATAGGTATTCCTTTATTTATAATTTTTATCATAAGCTGGTATATGCCTAACTTCTTTATAGATTCTACAAAAAGAATTTACCATTTCAACACCCAATTTGAAAAAACGATTCCTTATAAATTCTCGGTAATAGGGTTAAAAAAATACGCACTTCGGGGTGAAAATATAAATATCACGATGAAAATATCGGGTGCATTTTTACCCAAAGAGGTGTTCATATCACTATCCGAAAATTCTATAAAATTGGGATTAAATGAAAATAATGAATACACCTACACTATAAAAAACATTCAACAAACAACAACTTTTAAGTTTTTGGCTGGGCAATATGCGTCTGAAACTTTTCAAATTCCAGTAGTGGCATCTCCCTCCATTATACAATTAGATTGTCGAGTGGTTTATCCCAGCTATTTAAACAAGAAAGAGGAATCTTTTTCCAATTCTGGAAATCTTATTATTCCTGAAGGTACACAAGTATTTTGGCAGTTAAAATCCGACGTTTCCAATCAAATAATTTTAAAATTTGATAGTGATAAAAAAGTAAATTTTGCTTCGAGTACCAGTAACTCAATTTTAGGAAATGAAACCTCCTCTTCATTTAACAAAAAGGTAGTCGCCTCAGAAAATTACTTAATCATTTTACAGAACAAAAAAATTGCAAGCCTAGTGGATAGCATAAACTATCAGATAAACTGTATTAAAGATTTAAACCCCAGTATATCTAGCATGGCTATACCAGACTCAAGCCTTTACAAAACTATCGCTATAGCTGGAAATATTGGCGATGACTATGGCATATCAAAACTAGAACTGCACTACGAGGTACAAAACGGAGAAGGGAAAAAATCGCTTACAGGTGTACAGTCTGTCGCTTTTGACAAAAAATATAAAGAACAGAAATACTATATACAATGGGCTATTGATTCTATCCTTACCAATGAGAACCAAAAGTTGAAATATTTCGTGGAAGTATGGGACAATGATGGCGTAAATGGTGCAAAATCTACAAAATCTACATTATATGAAATTGCGATGCCTTCTAAAAAAGCATTAGTCGAAAAAATCAATGCCAGTGCAAAAGAAAGCGTTTCTGCCATGAAATCATTGAAATCGGAATCTGAACTGGCTGAAAAAGAGCTAAATGATTTGGAAAACAAATTAAAAACAAAACCCAGCTTATCGTGGCAAGACAAGAAAGAGATTTCTGATTTTATCAAAGAAAAAAAGAAAAATAATAAAACGGTAGATTTATTAAAAGAAAAATTAGCCGATTTAAATAATCAAAAAAGTTTGCAAGACAAGCCTTCCGAACTGTTGGAAGAAAAAATAAAAAGCCTTACTGAATTGATGAACAATCTGCTAGATGAGGAAACGAAAAAAATGTATGAGCAATTAGAAAAACTCATGAACAGCCCTGTAGAGAAAGAACAAATAGACAAGATGCTGAAAAACCTGTCTATGAAAGAGGAACAATTTAAACATGATATTGATAAAATGCTGGAAATGTTTAAACAAATACAGTTTGAAGAAAAGCTTGATGCCTCGATAAAAAATTTGGATAAACTTGCCACCGAACAACAAAAGCTGGCAGAAAAGACATTAGACAAAAATAGTAATCATTCAAAAGAAGCATTAGAAAAAGAACAACAAAAGCTAAATGAAGCTTTAGAAAATACGAAAAAAGAGTTATCGGAATTGGATAAAATAAATAATGATTTGGAAAACAAGCAACCGCTACAAGACAAAAATGAACAATTAAAAGAGATTAGTGACCTGCAAAACAAAGCTTCGAAATCTTTGGAAAAAGACCAAAAAAAGCAGGCAGGAGAGGCCGAGAAAAAAGCGAGTGAAAAAATGGGGGCATTATCTAAGGAACTGGCTCAAATGCAACAGGCAGGTCAAGAACAGCAGGCTGCCGAAAACATTAAAGATTTGAGAAACATTCTAGAAAATCTTGTACAATTGTCATTTGACCAAGAAAATGTGCTTAAAGGATTTAAGAGGGTGGCTCAATCGGACCCAGAGTTTATCTCCTTATCACAGAAACAACTCAAGATTAAATCCGATTCTAAGGTTATAGAAGATAGTTTGTTAGCTCTATCAAAAAGGGTTTTTCAAATAAAATCATTTGTTACTCGAGAATTGTACCAAATGAACAATCATCTTGACGAAAGTGCCAGTGCAATAAAGGCTAGACGCACAGATTATATTGTTGCCAAACAGCAATATGCGATGACCTCGATGAACAATTTTGCTTTGCTACTAGACGATGTGCTAAAGCAAATGCAACAACAAATGGCTCAGTCTCAAAAAAGCGGATCAAAATCTTGCAGCAAGCCTCAAAATAAACCTGGTAAAAACCCAGGATTGTCAGAATTGCAAAAACAATTGGGCAAAAAAGCTGGAGAGTTGATGAAAAACGGAAAAGAAGGAAAAGGTATGTCTGAAGAATTGGCCAAAATGGCTGCTCAACAAGAGTATATTAGAAGAGCATTACAGCAAATGCAAAAAAATTCAGATAAAAAGGGAGGCACAAAGCCAGGAAATACACTGGACGATTTGATTAAGGCTATGGAAAAAAACGAAGAGGATTTGGTCCATAAAAATCTAAACCAAGAGCAGATAAATAGGCAACAAGAAATATTGACTAGACTAATCGAATCAGAGAAGGCCATTAAAGAAAGAGAGCTAGACGAAAATAGAGAAGCAGAACGAGCCAACAACATTTCCCAGAATCAGTCAAATTCGGTTTTGAAAGCATTTATGTTAAAAAAGCAAGGGGAAATTGAATTACTAAAAACAGTATCGCCAAACTTGAATCCTTTCTATAAAAAGGAATCGAATTCGTATTTTAACGCTATACAATAATGTCCTACATCGAGACTCCAAACAAACAAAGTATAATGAACTCATTGAAAATTCAAATTCCTTCCATTTTAGAAAACATCCGAATTGTCGAAAGTTTTATAGACAACCTAAAAGACAAATACAACTTTGATGATGATATCTATGGCAACATTATGATAGCTGTAACAGAGTCGGTGAACAATGCCATTAAACACGGCAATAAACTTGACCCGAAAAAGAATGTTGCCTTAAGTTGCGATTTGGAGGAAAGCAAGATAGTGTTTACTGTAGAAGATGAAGGCAGTGGATTCGATATTACAAACCTACCTGACCCCACCTCGCCTGACAGATTGGAAGAAATAGGTGGAAGAGGTATTTTTCTAATGAAACATCTAGCAGATGAAGTGGCTTTTAAAGAAAACGGGAAAGCCGTGCTGCTTACCTTTTATTTTAGCTAGGCAATTGTAAATGGGCAAAGTTTCATTTTTTTTTGAGGAAACTCTTTTCAAAATCAACAATAAGAAAATACTTGTTGACTGGATAACTACCATCTGCAAAAGTTACAATATGCACATTGTGTCCTTAAATTATATCTTTTGCAATGACGCTTATTTGCTCTCTATAAACAAGGAATACCTAGGCCATGATTTTTTTACAGATATTGTTACTTTTGATTTGCGAGAAAACCCCTACTCAGAAACCAACACAATAGAAAGCGACATATTTATTAGCATTGACAGGGTGATGGAAAACGCAAGTACAAACAAAGTGAGTTTTGAAAATGAAATCTGCCGGGTGTTGTGCCATGGACTACTTCACCTTGCAGGGATGCAGGACAAAACAATTGCTCAAAAAAGGGGAATGCGTGCCGCAGAAGAAGCGTGCATGGCTTACTTTCCAAAATACAACAAAGCCCTGTTCCACGTGGAACAGAAGGCGTAGCCAAAAAGTTCCACGTGGAACAATGATATATGTTTAGAAAATACAATGTAATAGTAGTGGGGGCTGGCCATGCAGGCTGTGAAGCCGCTTGGGCTGCCGCACAGATGGGTTCCTCGGTGTTGCTTGCAACCATGAATATGCAAACAATAGCACAAATGTCTTGCAACCCAGCCATGGGAGGAGTGGCTAAAGGTCAAATTGTGCGGGAAATAGATGCAATGGGCGGAATGTCGGGGATAATAAGCGACAAAAGTGCCATTCAGTTTAGAATGCTGAACATGTCTAAGGGGCCTGCGATGTGGAGTCCTAGAACTCAAAACGACAGGATGCTATTTGCCGAAGAGTGGCGATTGGCCTTGGAGGGAAACACTAAAATAGACTTTTGGCAAGAAATGATTGCTGGCCTAGTGGTAAAAAACGGAGTTGTAACAGGAGTGCGTACCGCTTTAGGGCTAGAGATTGAGGCCGACACCGTGGTGCTAACCAATGGCACTTTTCTAAACGGACTAATTCATATAGGGGAAAAAACTTTTGGGGGAGGAAGAACAGGGGAGTTGGCAGCAAAAGGGATAACAGAACAATTGGTGTCGCTAGGAATGGAGGCAGGGAGAATGAAGACGGGCACCCCTCCCAGAATAGATGGCAGATCGCTTAATTATGAAAAAATGGAAGAACAGTTTGGTGATGAGAAGCCGAACAAATTTTCCTTTGGCGATACTAAAGCATTATCAAAACAAAAAAGTTGCTACATCACTTATACAAATAATGCTGTACATGAAATTCTGAAAACGGGATTTGAAAAATCTCCGATGTACACAGGAAGAATAAAGGGACTAGGGCCAAGGTATTGCCCATCGGTAGAAGATAAAATTACACGATTTGCAGACAAAGACCGCCACCAAATATTTGTAGAGCCAGAAGGGTGGAATACGATAGAAATATATGTTAATGGATTTTCCACATCGCTTCCAGAAGATGTACAACTAAAAGCATTGCGAAAAATAGATGGATTTGAGAATGCCAAAATGTTTCGTCCTGGCTATGCTATAGAATATGATTACTTTCCACCAACGCAGCTAGAATTGACCCTAGAAACAAAATTAATTAAAAATCTATTCTTTGCAGGGCAAATAAATGGAACTACGGGATATGAAGAGGCCGCCTGCCAAGGTATGATAGCTGGAATAAATGCACACAATAGATCGGTAGATAAAGAAGGTTTCATTATGAAACGATCTGAAGGATATATTGGAGTATTGGTTGATGATTTGGTAAATAAAGGTACTGAGGAACCATATAGAATGTTCACCTCTAGAGCTGAATTTAGAATATTGCTTCGCCAAGACAATGCAGATTTAAGGCTAACAGAATTGGGTTATAAATTGGGAATAGCTACTGAAGAGCGGATGAATAATTGGCTTGCCAAGAAAAAGCATATTGTAGAAATAGACAAAATAGTTAATGGAATAAAAGTTACGCCCGATCAAGTGAATGGAATATTGTCAAGTCTTGAATCTGCCGAAATTAAAGAAAAAACAACGCTCTCGAATCTATTAAAAAGACCTAATATAAATCTAGAAGTATTCCAAAATATCAGTGCAGAAATAGCTCAACTATATTTACAATATGAACCAAACGAAATAGAGGAATCCATTATACAACTAAAATATAAAGACTATATTATCAAAGAAGAAGAAATGGTAAAAAAACTGTCAAATTTAGATGGATTAAAAATACCCGAGCACTTAGACTTCGAAACCATAGGAGCTTTGTCGAATGAAAGCAAACAGAAACTAAATAAAATTAAACCGAAAACATTAGGGCAAGCTTCTAGAATAAGTGGCGTATCGCCTGCCGACATATCTATTATCATGATTTATCTTTCCAAATGACACACATGAAATATCAAAAATGCCCTGTTTGCGATAGCCTAGATTTTAAACTATATACTACAGCCAAAGATTATTCGATATCAAAAGAAAACTTTTCAATTGATGAATGCAAAAATTGCTCATTGGTGTTTACCAACCCTGTGCCAAATAAAGAAGAAATAGGAAAATATTATCAATCTGAAAATTATATCTCTCATACAGATATAAAAAAAGGGATTATTAATGGATTATATCATACTGTAAGAAAATACACCTTAAACAAAAAAGTCGCATTAATAAAACAATTAAACGGCAACAAAATAGGCAAATTGCTGGATATAGGTTGTGGTACTGGGTATTTTCTAGAGCAAGCTAGGAAGAAAAAATGGACAATCGCTGGTTTTGAACCTGATGAGATAGCAAGAAAAATAGCTAACGACAAACTAGAAAATAAAATTGTAGAAAAACTGGAGAAAGTAAATTCAGACAATTTTAATGTCATTACACTTTGGCATGTACTAGAACATATACATGAGCTAGAATATACAATAACCAAAATAAAGTCGTTGCTAGTCAAAAATGGTACAATAATCATAGCAGTACCAAATATAGAAAGTTGGGATGCAAAATATTATAAAGAAAAATGGGCCGCATTGGACGTGCCTAGACATCTATATCACTTTTCGAAAAAATCAATGATACAATTTGCAAAAAAAAATAATTTGGAATTAATAGAAACAAGACCCATGCGTTTCGACTCATTTTATGTAAGCATGATGAGCGAAAAATATAAAAATAATGATAAACTAGGCATTCAATCATTGTTAAAAGCAATAATGATAGGATTGATTTCTAATATAAAAGCTAGCCAAACGAATAATTATTCAAGCCTAATATACATACTCCAAAAGAAAAATGATTAATTGTAAATTATATTTAATTAAAGTAATGGTATATCTAGGAACATTAATCATGCTGGATGGATGTGCAAATATTGCTGCACCTACTGGTGGACCAAAAGATATGATACCCCCGAAAATAATAGGATACAAGCCGAAAAATAACTCCACAAATTTTAAAGGAAATACCATTTATTTAAAAACTTCAGAAAAACTACAAGATATAGATGACCCTGAACAAATACTCGTAAACCCAGCATTGAAAAAACCATTAGAAGTAAAAATAAAAAATAAAAAAAATATAGAAATAAAAATAAATGAGGCGCTTAAAGAAAATACTACCTATAGCCTTAATTTTAGAAATACAATAAAAGACGATACCGAAGGTAATATCGCCGAAGAATTGCAATATAGCTTTAGCACCGGAAATTATATTGATTCTAATACTATATCAGGTGAAACAATCGACTTATGTAAAAATATAGTAAGAGAAAAAGTAATAATAGCAATATATGAACCCTCAGACACATTTAATATAAAAAATATAAAACCTCTATACTTTACTAAAGTAACAAAAGAGGGCAAGTATGAAATAAGAAATATAAAAACTGGAAAATATAAAATTTTTGCCTTTAATGATTTTAACAATACACTATTGTATGACAATGAAGAGAAAATAATAGATTTTTATGACAGTATCTCTATTCAAGGAAATAGAAAACTTAATTTTAAATTGTCAAAAATAAAAAGTGATACTATAAGAAAAATTAGTGGTAAAGAAAACAATAAAAACGAATACACCATCAATTTGAATGGAGGAATAAAAAATTTAATAATTAAAGATTCAATAGGAAGAATATGGAAAAAAAAGATAAATCTAAATGCCAAAACTATAATCATATTTAACCAATATAAAATTTACAATGATAGTATTACTATTAATCTTAATGGCATAGATTCGCTTGAAAATAAATTCAATATAAAATCAAAAATCATATTCAACAATATAGAGAATAGTAATGCAAAAAGGCAACCAGTTAAAAAACAACAATCAATAAAAATAAGTAAACCATTAGAAAATAAGTTAAAGACTGGAAAACAAGAACTTATTTACAGCTTCAATACACCCATAAAACAAATTTTCACAAAAAACTTGATGGTAAAGTATGATTCTATAGGAGAAGTAATAAGCGAAAATATTAATTACCAATGGAATATAGATAGTACTGAACTAAAATTAATTACAAATATCCAGTTTAAAGATAGCATAGTAATAAGTAATATAAAGCCTGTATTTATAGATATTTTCAATGATACAATTCAAAAAATAAAGCAAAAATATACTTTAAAAAAAGAGAATGAGGAAGGGAAAATCAGTGGCAACATAGTAACTAATTTTAAAAATGCAGTGATAGAACTAATTGATGAAAAAGGATACATAATAGATAGACAAATAGGTACTACAAGTTTCGATTTTAAACATATAGCACCAGGGAAATACAACTTAAGAGCAATAATTGATAGCAATGGCAATAGTGAGTGGGATGCTGGAAATATATTAACAATGAAAAAAGCAGAAGATATTATCTTTTATGAAAATGCAATAAATATAAAAGCAGACTGGGAAATTAATGATATAATTTTCAAATTTTGATGAAAATAGTGTGGATTGAGTGATTTTAGATGTGAATAAGATACAAAAAGATGAAAAAAAGAGTGAATACAAAAATTAAAAATCAAAAAATTGACACAAACGACAAATAAGTATAAATAGAAACTAAGTTATAAAGGTAAAAAAAACCATTACCAACAGGCTTAAAAACTGAAGTAAAATTGTGGGCAAAGAAATTTGTATTGTAAAGAAATTATTAAATAATTAATATAAAAGACATTTCAATATTAATAAATTGTGAATATAATAGCATTAATCCATAAATTGAAAATAAAAGGATGTGGATATAAAAATTGCCCACAAACACACAGCCCTAATATTTAATAATAAATTTATTTAATAAATATATAATTAATAGAGAGATAAAAAATGTTGATGAAATATGTCTATTTGATTTTTTTAATATTTATAAATTTGAACTTTGCGGCGGCACAGGACAATGAAGAAATAAACATTGCCAAAGAGTATATCTTAGCGGGTGAAAAAAGTAAAGCCAAAGAAACTTATGCAAAGCTTTCAAAAAAAAGTGAAAATATAAAGGAAATTTATACAGATTATACGGCTCTTTTATCTCAAAAAGAAGATGTTGAATTGTTGAATAAATTTATAAAGAAGGCGATTAAAGCATATCCACAAAATATTTTTTATAAGATTGATTATTATATATCAAAAAATGAAACCGATAAAAATGAGAAATCGGCAAGAAAAGATTTCGATAACTTATTGATAGAGATAAAGCAAAACCCAACGTGGTTTGCAAGTGCAGGTGCGTATTTGATGAATAAAAAATATTATTCGGAAGCTTTGCAATTGTATATCGAAGGGAGAAATTTTTTTGGCAATCCATTTTTATATTTAGAAGAGGTAATTCAACTTTTTAAATATCAAGGAAAAGAGCAAGAAATTGTCAACGAGTTGATTTCATTTTTAGAAAAAAACCCAGTAGAAATAGAACGTGTAGAAAATATTTTACAGCAGAATATTGAAACTGAAGCAGATTTTGAATATTTAGAGAACTTGATTTATAAAAAGATACAAAAAAATAGCAACGATATTCAATATAACGAGCTGCTGTATTGGATGTATGTTCAAAAGAAAAATTTTACCAGGGCATTGATTCAAGCTAAAGCTATAGACAAAAGAAAAAAAACAGAAGGTTTAAAACTGGTGGAATTGGGAAAAATAGCATTGGAAAATAGGCGATTTGACGATGCTATTAAAATTTTTCAGTCTATTGTACAAGAATACAAATCTGGTAATTCGTATGATTTTGCTATTAAGAACATCATTTTCTCTAAAGAAGAATTATTGAAATCAAAATACCCTGTAGATAGAAAAGAAGTATTGTCGCTCTCTAATGAGTATAAGAAGCTGGTGGTAGAGATAGGTAGAAATAATAGAGCTGCTGAGCCCTTGAGAAAATGGGCGATGCTACAGGCATTCTATTTGGATAATAAAGATACAGCTATAATCTTACTGAATCAATCGATACAATATTCGGCAAACGATGCCTATGCTAGGGACTTGGCAAAAATAGATTTGGCCGATATCTATGTACTACACGATGAGGCTTGGGAAGCTATATTGTTGTATTACCAAGTAGAAAAAACACAAAAAGAACAGCCTCTAGGGCATGAAGCAAAGTTGCGAAATGCCAAAGTCTCTTACTATAAAGGCGAGTTTGAATTGGCTAAAGAACACTTAGATGTGCTAAAATTGGCCACGACAAGAGAAATTTCCAACGATGCTATTTATCTAAGTTTAATGATTCAAGACAATTTGGTGGAAGATTCGACAGGTACAGCATTAAAAAGCTTTTCTAAAGTGGGTTTATTGTTGTTTCAAAACAAACTAACATTGGCATTAGACTCTATGAAACTAATGCTAAAGGTTTATCCTCAAAGTACTTTAACAGATGATATTTATTACGAACAGGCAAAAGTGTATAGAAAACTAGGCACTTACGACAGTGCTTTGATATGCTTACAAAAAATTATAAAAGAATATCCTGAAGAAATACTTGCAGACGATGCGGTATTGATGGTTGCTAAAATTTATGAAGAAAACTTGAACGATACAGAAAAAGCGAAAGAATCTTATTTGTTATTGTTTACAAATTATGCCTCCAGTATTTATGCCGACGAGGCTAGAAAGAAATATAGGTTGTTGAGGGGAGATAAGATATAAGTTTGTGGACAAACCAAAATTTATATTTACTTAACTTTAGTGGTAGCCCAACATTTTTACAACCTATATAAAAAAGCTGTAAGGTTTTAAAAAGAAGCCTTATTACTTTTAATGAGATTAGAATTTCAGACATTAAAATTATGCCCACACTACACTGGATAGGAAAAGATAAAGTTATCAATCATCACATGGATGTTCCGTTTAAAGTATTGGAACACTCCTACGGCTTTGACAATGGAACACAAACCGATCAAGAAACCAACAGCGGAAACAAAATAATACATGGCGACAACCTTGAAGCCTTAAAAGCCTTATTGCCCGAATACGAAGGAAAAGTAAAGTGCATCTACATAGACCCGCCATACAATACAGGAAACGAAAGTTGGGTGTATAACGACAACGTAAACGACCCGAAAATTAAAAAGTGGCTTGGACAAGTTGTAGGCAAAGAAGCGGAAGACTTAACAAGACACGACAAATGGCTTTGTATGATGTATCCTCGTTTGAAGTTGTTACACAAATTACTTTCTGAAGATGGAGCAATTTTTATTTCATGTGACGATAATGAACAAGCTAACTTAAAACTTGTCTGTGATGAAATTTGGGGTAGTGGAAATTTCATCAACAATATCATTTGGCAAAAAAAGTATAGCCCACAAAATGATGCAAGGTATTTATCGGATATGCATGATTTTATAATTATGTATTCCAAGAATAAAAATTTATTCAAACGTAACCTGTTGCCAAGAAATGATGAACAAAATAATAGATACAAAAATCCTGACAATGACCCAAGAGGGGTTTGGAAGTCAAGTGATTTAAGTGCAAAAAGAATTACAGAGAAAGACCTTTATGAAATTACAACACCTTCTGGTAGAACAGTAATGCCACCAAAAGGAAGAAGCTGGGTTGTAGGTAAAGAAAAGTTTGAGGAATTAGTAAAAGAAAATAGGATTTGGTTTGGCGAAAGTGGAGACAATGTTCCTTCAGTAAAAAAGTTCTTAAAAGAAGTTCAAGATGGAACAGTTCCAGTAACACTTTGGTTACGAAATGAAGTTGGTGATAATCAAGAAGCAAGACAAATATTAAAAGCAATTTTTAATGAAAGTAATGCTCCATTTGAAACGCCAAAACCTCCAAGATTAATGGAAAGAATTATTCGCCTTGCCACAAATGAAAATGATATAATACTTGACAGTTTCGCAGGTAGTGCCTCTACTGCACACGCGGTTTTAAATATAAATTCAAACGAAGCAAGTCAAAGGAAGTTTATTCTAATCCAAGTAGATGAAACAAATAAAAAAGGAGAAGCGATAAATATTGCAGAAGATGTAACAGCCGAAAGAGTTAAACGAGTAATAAATGGTTACGGAACAACCGAAGGTGCAAGTGGAAGTTTTGATTTCTACGAACTAGGACAACACATGTTTTTAGAAGATGGCAATTTGAATGAAATAATAGGCGTTGAAAAAATTCGCCAATACGTTTATTACACCGAAACCAAAACGCCACTAGCCAAAACAAAACATAAAGACAATAAACATTTCTTGGGTAAGCATAACGACACAGCCTATTACTTCAATTACGAACAAGATGAAGTAACCACATTAGACCATGCTTTTTTAGCAACCATGAAAACCAAAGCCGAGCAGTATGTAATATATGCCGACAATTGTTTGCTTACCAAAGATTATATGACAAAGCATTATATTGTTTTTAAGAAAATACCGAGAGATATAACAAGATTTTAAAAGCATATATTTGTAAACTAATTAACAGTATTTACAATGAAGATTCAAATAAAAGAATTAGGGGCAATAAAAGAAGCCAAAATCGATTTGGATAAACCCATTTCATTATTCTGTGGACAGAATAACACAGGAAAAACATATCTGGCATTTGTCATTTACGCTTTAACACGTGAAAAAATTGGACGTAATCCGTTAGAAATTGACATTGCCAAATTAATGGAAAAAGGCACTGTTGAAATTGATATTAATTCAGAGCAAATCTATCAATATAAAATAGATACCTTAGGTGATATTAAAACTAATTTAGATACAGTATTTGGTATTTCAGAAGAAACTGCACAACAAATTTTTTCTTTGCTAGAAATAGAATTTTTATCTGATAAACAAACCTGTTTAGAAAAAATTGAATCAACTACTTTTGATGATAATGTTTCGATTGGTGCATATAAATTTAGAGTTATAAAAGAACTTAAAAAGTCAGTTTTAGAAGTTCAAATTATAGATGGACATGATTACACAAATATTTTAAAAGACCCCTTTTACAGCTTACGTATTACTTCCCATCTGATAAGCCGAATTGCATTTTATCCAATAAGTAAAGCAGTAATTTTTCCTGTTGAAAGAAATTCAATTTTTACTTTTAGTCGAGAATTATCCATAAGCAGAAATTTATTAGTTGAACAAATGCAAAAACTATCAGTTGGCGAAAAATTAGACCCTTTTGAAATGCTTCAAGGTGGTTCTAACAGGTACCCACTTGCAATTAGAGATGGCTTAAGTGTTTCAAATGATTTAGTTGCATTGTCAAACCGTAAAAGTGATTTTTTCGACATTGCCACAGAAATTGAACAATCATTGTTAAATGGCACTTTACAAATAGAAAAAAAAGATGGTAGTGTAGCTTTTGTTTCAAACAAAAAGAAATCAAAAAGACTACCCATACACATGTCTGCTTCAATTGTAAAAACCTTATCAAGCGTAGTTTTTTATTTAAAATATTCAGCCGAAAGAAATGATTTGATAATAATTGATGAGCCAGAAATGAATTTACACCCCGACAATCAAATTATTTTAACCAAAGTGTTTGCTAAATTATACAACAAAGGCTTTAGGTTATTAATAAGTACACATAGCGATTATATTATTAGAGAGTTTAATAATTTAATAATGGCAAATAGTATTAAAAGTACAGATGATAAAAATTTAGTAGAAATGTACAATGAAGATGAAAAAATATCTCCTAATGATGTTGGTGTATATTATTTTCATTTTCCTAAATCCTCTGTTTCCCAAGTTTCAGTTAAAACCGTTATAGTTGAAAATACAGGATTTGAAGTTGAAAGTATCGACAAAGAAATTAATGACCAAAATGAAAGAAGCATGAGCTTATATTATGAACTAACAAAAACGAATAAATAATGAGTTTCATATCACACATTCAGCAATCCATAAATAGTAAAGCAGAAATTACAGGTACCGACAAAAACACTTTAAAAGAGAAAAGAACTACAACTAAAGTTCAATTGCAAACTACTGGTTCATATTTACTTTATGACTTTGAACTAATAAAGCAACCTCTATTTCCTTTTTTTGCAAAAAATGAAGAAACAAAAGGGCTGAATTCAATTGCGGATTATGTTATTTTCACTGAAAGCAAAGGTAAGTTATTTGCTGTTGTTGTTGAATTGAAAAAGAATGAAGGAAGACCTGAAAATCAATTATATGCAACAAAACAATTTTTACAATATTTGATTAATTCAGTAAATAGAATATTCAAGGTAAATTAAGAAGTTGAATTGCGTGGCATTGGACATTCCAAAAAAGTCCGACCTACAACAAACCCTAAAAACATATTTGATAAAAATAAAAATGCTTTTATCAGTGGTGATAAATTAGTCTTGTCAAATTACTTAAACTAATGGAATTAAAACCCTATCAACAACAAGTAATCAACGACCTTTCCTTATTTTTGGAGCAAGTGCAAGAAACCAAAGACGTGAAAGATGCTTTTTATAATTTTTGGTCAAAGCATCCAAAAACACCATTGTTTCCTTTTGCTGGCACAGCCATTGAACCCTACAAAAACAATGTGGAACGAGTGCCACATATTTGTGTAAAAGTGCCAACCGCAGGGGGTAAAACTTTCATTGCTTGTAATGCCATTAAAACAATTTTTGATGCCTTTGCATATGATAAACCCAAAGCAGTAGTTTGGTTAGTGCCATCCATTACCATTTTAGACCAAACAATTAAAAACTTAAAAGATACAAACCATCCCTATCGTCAAAAAATAAATTCACATTTTGGCAATAAGGTTGAAGTGTTTGACAAAGCAGCATTGTTGCAAGGAAGCGGTTTTAACGCTACTTCGGTAAAAGAACAGTTGAACATATTTGTGCTGAGTTTTGACAGCATAAGAACAGCCAATAAAGAAGGCAGAAAAGTATTTGAGCAAAACGGCTCATTGCAATCTTTTGAAACCCTATTAGGCAAAGACGAAGAAATTTCTTTGATGAAAGTAATGCAATACTTAAATCCTATGGTAGTTGTGGACGAAAGCCACAATGCAGAAACAGAATTAAGTGTGGATATGCTCAAAGAATTTAATCCTTGTTTTATTCTTGACCTTACAGCCACTCCTAGAAAAAACAGCAACATTATTAGTTTCATTGATGCCTTGGAATTGAAAAAGGAAAACATGGTGAAACTGCCTGTAATTGTTTACAATCATCAAGACAAAACAGAAGTAATCAATTCCAGTTTGCAACTTCAAAAACGTTTGGAACTGCAAGCCATTGAAGAAGAAAAGAAAGGCGGTAAGTATATTCGTCCTATTGTTTTATTTCAGGCACAACCCAAAAACGGAAAAAACTTTTTGAACGAAGAAGAAGAAAAATCGAATGTTCAGAAACTGAAAGAAAAACTCATTGAGTTAAAAATCCCTGCCGAACAAATTAAAATCAAAACGGCAAACATCAATGAAATAAAAGGGCTTGACTTGATGAGTAAAGAATGCGAAGTCCGCTACATCATTACCATAAACGCATTAAAAGAAGGTTGGGACTGTCCGTTTGCTTACATCTTGGCATCATTGGCAGACAAAAGTTCGGCAGTTGATGTCGAACAAATATTGGGCAGAGTTTTACGCCAACCTTATGTAATGAAACACAACTTTCCATTACTCAATTTGAGTTATGTATTAACTGCATCATCAAAATTCCTTGAAACTTTAGACAACATTGTGAAAGGCTTGAACAAAGCTGGTTTTAGCGACAAGGACTACAGAGTTATGAATGATGAATTAGTAGTTATGAATGAAAAAGCCAAGGCAGCTGAAAGTATGTTGGAAATTGCATTTGGAAATTCGAATAGTGAAATTATCAATGTTGCAGAGGATATTGATGTAGAAAGAATTGGAAATTGGAACGATGAAACAATTCATAATTTATCATTTATAAATCATAATTCTGGAAATAATTCATCACTCATAATTCATCACTTAGAGAAGACTGCAATAGAACAAAATGAAGCCTTTGAAAAAGTAGTTTCCGAAATGGAAGCAAACAATACAACGGCATTGCCAAACGAAATACAACAGCTTGTGAAAACATACAGCATTAAAGATATTTTCCAAGAACATGCAGGACAAATTAATTTACCACAATTTTATTTGAAAGTTCCTGCCAACGACTTATTCGGAAAGAAAGAAGAAGAATTGCCTTTAGAAAAGGAAAATCTTTTAGATGGTTTTGCATTGAGCAAAGCCGACACCAACATTGCTTTTGACAGCATTACGGCAGAACTCTATAAAGTTGACTTAGACGAAACTAAAAAAGAACATACGCCAACATTTGTAAGACTTGACGGAGAAGTGAAAGAGAGTGTAATGTCTTACATTCTTGACCCATCACGAAAAGACAGCAGAGTAAAAAATTTTACGAAACGTTTGATGGATTTAATTGGCAATATGTTTCCAATTCCCGACAAGGAAATTGAAAAATACATCAACCGAATTTTGGAAGATTTCAAAGACGAACAATTTGGCGACTTAGCAGCCAACGAATACACTTACAAAGACAAAATCAAGTTTAAAATTATAGCACTTTCAGAGCAGTTTGCAGAGAAGAAATTCAAAGACTTTTTAGACACCGATAAAGTGTTTATTAAACCATCTTTCACTTTAGCAAAAAGCATTTCACCAGGCGACACAGCCAAAGACATCACAAAATCGCTCTACGAAAAAGAAGGAAGCATGAACGGCTATGAAGAACGTGTAATCAATGAAATTGGTAACATGACAAACATTGCTTTCTGGACAAGGAATATAGAACGCAAAGGTTTTAGAATTAACGGTTTTGTAAATCATTATCCCGACTTCATTATTCAGACAAAAAGCGGCAAGACAATTTTACTTGAAACAAAAGGCGACCACTTAGACGCAGAACAAAAAATAAGACTTGGCGGACTTTGGGCAAGTAAAGCAGGAAATAATTATCGTTACTTCATGGTTTACGAAAGACGGACAGTTGACGGAGCATATAAATTGGAGGACTTTATAAACATTATTAAAGCAATATAATCAGGAAGTTGCTATACTGTAAAATATAAATGCCATAATGAAAAACTGCATTTTTTACGAAATTTGCTACACCAAACCACACCAACGGTTTGTAGATATTGAAATTTCGTACACGCCCAAAAATGAATCAAAATCAAGCATTTTTCAAATTGCGGCTTGGCGACCAGGAAGGTACGAACTGCAGCAGTATGCCAAAAATATTCAAAAAGTGTCGGCAACAGATTCAAATGGAAAACCGCTGGTCGTTACCAAAACAGATAGAAATAGTTGGCAGGTGCAACACGAACAAGGCATAGCCATAAAAGTAACTTACCGCTATTTTGCTATGCAAATGGATGCAGGTGGCTGTTGGCTAGACCATCAGCAGGTGTATCTTAACTTCATATCTTGTTTGCTTTATTTGAAAGATGGTAAAGACTTGCCATGCGAACTAAAGTTAAATTTGCCCACAGATTATATTATAGCTTGTGGCCTTCAAAATGTAGGCGGTGTTATCAATGCCAATTCGTTTTATCAATTGGCCGATAGCCCCATGATGGCAAGTGCAACTATAGAGCAGGCAAGCTATTTTGTGCACAATGTGCCTTTTCATTGTTGGTTTATGGGCAAAAATGAATTGAACAAAGAACAATTGGTTAGTGATTTTGAAAAATTTACCAAAGCCCAACTAGAAATCTTTGGCTCGTTTCCATTTAAAGAATATCATTTCTTGATTCAATGTCTGCCTTATCCACATTATCACGGGGTAGAGCATACCAATTCTACAGTGATAGTGCTAGGCCCGGCAGAGTCGCTGCACGAAAAGTCTATGTATGAAGAGTTGCTGGGTATTTCTTCTCATGAATTGTTTCATGCTTGGAATGCTTGCACCATAAAGCCAAAAGAATTGTTGCCTTACAATTTTTCTACAGAGCAGTATTTTGAATCAGGGTTTGTATTAGAAGGTTTCACGACCTATTATGGCGATTTGCTGCTGGCAAAAAGTGGAATCTTTGATGAGCAGCGGTATTTGCAAGCATTGAATGATACACTTAAAAAGCATTTTCATAATTTTGCCAATGAAAACCTGTCGCTTGCTGCGTCTTCGCTTGATTTGTGGATAGATGGCTATAGTACAGGCATTCCTGACAGAAAAGTTTCTATTTATGGCAAAGGTTGCGTTGTGGCTTGTCTAATAGATATGGCGATAAGGCAAAAGACCAATCATCACAAAAGCTTAGATGATGTGATGGTTTTACTTTGGAATGAATTTGGTAAAAAATCAATTGGTTATACTGTGGACGAGGTTTTTAATACCATTAATTTGGTTGCCTCTGTAAATATTTCGGTGTTATTGACCGAGAGCATTTACGGCACGACTAATTTGAAAGAAATATTAGAAAATTTGGTAGTTGATTTTGGGTTAGCATTGGTGTGTAAAACGCCCGAAGAAACCTCTCAAAGTAGATATGGAATGAAACTTTCGAACCACAGCAATGGATTTTTGGTAGAGCAAATTGCCCCAGGTTCGCCAGCAGATCAGTGTCTTAGTCGTGGCGATGTAGTGATGAATGTGCAAGGCTGGAATAAAGAACTCTTTGAAAATCATTTGAAAACTACCGCATTTGCCGATATTACGGTGTGGCGAGATCATCGGCAGCATTTGTTATTTTTACAGCCCGATGGAGCGATTTATTTTCAATGGCATGAATTAGAAATAAACACCAAAGCAAGCGATAAACAAATTATGGCTAGGGCAAAATGGCTAGGGAAGTACCCAAATTCAAATTAATAATAATTCACTAGTGTATTTGTATTCATTATTTAACCTACAACATTTGGCAATCGGCATATTTATCCTTTAATTTAAAATTGTTTTTTCTTGTCCACAATCACTACCAATTTAATTTATTGATTTACTTGTTTTTGATAAATTGTAATGCAAGAATACATAATAAAACATTCCACATCACGTTAGTTCGCTTTTATTAAAAAATATAAAATTGAGATACATTCATCGAATTTTGCTATCCAAAGTCAAGCTTAGTACAGCAATCGTATTTGTTTTTTTATTTGCTTCGCAGGTTTTAGCCCAAAAAAATGAAATTGGTGGCGGTATAGGAGCCTTGAATTATATAGGAGAAATTTCTCCATTTTACAATCCTGTGAATTTAAGACCTGCGGTAAATGTATTTTTCAGAAGAAATATCAGCCCGGTAGTCGCAGCTAGGTTTGCACTTACTGTGGGCAACTTGTCAGCAACAGAATCTGGAGCACAGGCCGTTGCTGCTGCCAGAAAAGCCAGTTTTAATGGATTGCTAACCGACGCCTCTGTCACTTTTGAATACAATTTCTTTGATTATATTTTAAATTATATAGATAGAAAACAAGCCAGCAAATACAGTCCATACCTTACCGCAGGCATCAGTTTGTACAATATTCAGGGCAAGGCAGCCAACGGAAATAGCTTAGATAGAAACACACACATAGCGATACCAATAGGCGTAGGCATAAAATACATGCTGAATGAAAAATGGAACTTAGGAGCAGAATTGGTCGCTCGAAAAACATTCTCGGACAAATTGGATGGTATTGCCGACAATAAAATCAACAATAAACTAGCCTCTGACCCATCCGACACCGATTATTACTACTATTTGGGGTTCAATATTAGCTATACATTTTACAAAGTTCACTGCCCAGGCAAATAATGCAAACGCAATAACTATGATAAAATAAATTTATGCTGGTTATTTTTTGTAATTTCGTTGTTTAGCAGTTTCCAAAGCATGAGCGTAAAAGAAAATTTAGACTTATCAAACATTCCTGAACACATCGCCATCATTATGGATGGCAATGGCAGATGGGCAAAGAAGCAGGGTGCTTTGCGCGTGTTTGGGCACAACAGTGCTGTAACATCAGTGCGAGAGGCGGTAGAGAGTGCGGCAGAGCTAGGCGTAAAATTTCTTACCCTGTATGCTTTTTCTACCGAAAACTGGAATAGACCAAAACTAGAAGTAATGGCATTGATGGAGTTGTTGGTTCACACCATCAAATCTGAACTGGCTACTTTGCAGAAAAATAATATCAGCTTGCAGGCCATTGGCAACATTGGCGATTTGCCAGAAAAATGCCAAAAAGAATTGAAAGAAGCCATAGCTGCTACTGAACATAATGGCCAAATGAAACTAGTTCTAGCCCTTAGCTACAGCGGTCGCTGGGATATAACCCAAGCAACACAACAGATAGCCGAGAAAGTTTCCAATGGAATATTGAACCCTAGCCAAGTAACAGAGGCTATGGTAGAGAGCCACCTTTCTACAAGTGGTATGCCCGACCCAGAATTGATGATACGCACCAGTGGCGAGCAGCGTATTAGCAATTTTCTGCTATGGCAACTTGCCTATGCCGAGCTTTACATTACTGAAGTGCTATGGCCAGATTTTAGAAAACAACATTTGTACGAGGCCATTGCATGCTATCAAACTAGAGAAAGACGCTTTGGGAAGACCAGCGAACAATTGACCACGTAAAAAAATAATTTTAGCAAATATTTTAGTAAAACAACGACAGTGCTTTATTTCTACTCACAGATTTTTATAAAAAAATCGCCTCGAATTTTTCAGGTATATTTTTCTTTTTTATTGCTGCTAGCCCTATGGGCAAGCCTTGCCCCAACTACACTTGCTCAGCCACTAGCAAAGCCCGAAGAGCAGCTAGTAGTTAGCTATTCTAGTCCCGAAACCTTTACCGTAGGCGAGGTAACTATTGAGGGCAACAAATTTTTGGATGCAAGTGCCCTATTGGCATTGACCAATATTAAGGTTGGAGACAAAATCACCATTCCGGGAGAGCAATTAAGTAGTGCCATCAAAAAATTATGGGAACAAGGCTTGATTGCCGATGTGCAAGTATTTGCCAAAAAAGTAGATGAAAAAACAATAAACATACAGTTTCTAATTGCCGAACGCCCTAGGCTTTCGGGTTTTCAGTTTACAGGCATACGTAAGGGCGAGCGAGAAGACTTGAGTGGCAAAATAGATATTTCTCGAGGTAAAATAGTAAACGACCCCTTGATAAAAAATGCCAAAAAGAAAGCCGTAAATTATTTTGTAGAAAAAGGATTTTTGAATACCAAGGTAACAGTAGTACAGCAAAAAGATTCGTTGCTGACCAACAATGTGGTGCTGAAAATGAACATTGACAAAAACAGACGGGTAAAAATCAAGAAAATAGAAATAACAGGAAATGACAATGTGCAAACCAAAAAGCTGCGTCGAAAAATGAAAAAGACCAAGCAAAAAGATTGGTATGCGATATTTACTACCTCCAAATTGATTAAAAAAGAATACGACAACGACAAACAAAACATCATTGAATATTATAATTCACAGGGCTATAGAGATGCAAATATCGTTCACGATTCTGTAAAAGTAATGAGCGATAAGTTTGTGAAGGTGGTAATCAAAATTGACGAGGGTAGAAAATATTATTTTAGAAACATCAACTGGGTAGGCAATTATGTGTATGATAGCAAAACACTAAACGGTGTATTGAACATTAAAAAAGGCGATGTTTATAATGTAGAAACATTGCAAAAGAGACTTTCATACAACCCACAAGGCTACGATGTAAGCTCGCTGTACCTAGACGATGGCTATTTGTTCTTCAATGTAGAGCCTGTGGAAGTGATGGTAGATGGCGACTCGATTGACATTGAGATGAGGATGTACGAAGGGCCTCAAGCAACCATAGACAATGTAATTGTTTCGGGCAATACCAAAACCCATGACCATGTAATATTGAGAGAAGTACGTACCTTACCAGGGCAAAAATTTAGCCGTGCCGACCTGATACGCTCTACGAGAGAATTGGCTGCTTTGAACTATTTTGACCAAGAAGCTTTGATGACCAATGGCGTAACGCCAGTACCCAACCCACAAAAAGGAACGGTAGATATACATTATAAAGTAACCGAAAAACCCAGCGACCAAATAGAGCTTTCTGGTGGGTATGGAGGATTATATGGGTTGATTGGTACGCTAGGTTTAACATTTAACAACTTCTCTGCTCGTAACATTACCAAACTAAAAACGTGGAGTCCACTGCCATCAGGAGATGGGCAGCGGTTATCATTACGTTTTCAAGCAAGTGGTAAAGCATTTCAAAACTACTCTTTATCATTCACAGAACCTTGGGTGGGCGGCAGTAGGCCTAAGAGTTTAACTGTAAGCCTCTCTCATTCTCGTTCTCGTCCCTTTGCAAATACCCTTGGAGGGTTTCGCAGCAATTTAGCAGGCGGCGGTGGTATTGGCAGCGGTTATGGAGGATTGGGAAGCAATTTTAACAATAATTTTGGTGTGGGTCAAAATATTGGAAATCAAGAAGCAAGAATGTTGGTATCTAGTGCTTCCGTTTCCATAGGGCAAAGACTCAATTGGCCAGACGATTATTTTAGTTTAAATACTGGATTTTCTATTATGCAATACAATCTTCGGGCATATAATGTTGGATTAGGATTTAGCGATGGCTCGGTAAATAATTTTTCTATTTCAAATACACTTTCTAGAAATAGTTTAGACGATTTTACCTTTCCTACTTCCGGCAGTAGCCTTGCCCTTACACTTACGGTAACACCTCCATATTCAGTTTTTAATAAAATTGATTACAGCGACCCTAAATTAGACGCAGCCAAAAGATTCAAATGGATGGAATATCATAAGTGGATGTTTGACAATACTTGGTATGCAACTTTAATACCTGGCAAAAAACGCAATCTAGTATTTGCAGCACGTACTCATTTTGGATTTTTGGGCTCATACAAAAGTAATACAGGAATAGGTCCATTTGAACGATTTGTAATGGGTGGAAGCGGACTTTCTGGAATGAATTTTCTTTTAGGAACAGATATTATAGGTTTAAGAGGATACGCCAACAATGTTATTAAACCTAATGGCGGCGGCGGTACAGTATATGACAAATTGGTAGCGGAAATTAGGTATCCAATACAAATAAGCCCAGCATTCTCTCTCTTCATGCTTGGTTTCTTTGAGGCTGGTAATAGCTGGGGTACTTTTCAAGAGTTTAACCCATTCAATGCCTACAGAAGCGTGGGTGTGGGTGCTAGAATATTTATGCCAGCATTTGGTTTAATCGGCATTGATTATGGTAAAGCTTTAGATGATATTCCTGGACAAGCAGATGGAGGACATAGTGCCTTTACATTTACTATAGGACAACAAATCCGATAGGTCTAATTAGCTTGTAAAAATATTTTTAAAAATTATTTCAAATAAAAATAAAAAAGTATTCAATAGGCACTTAAAATCTCAAAAAACTGTTCTAATATTAAATTAGAAATATTTCATGAACCACATTCTCAAACTTCTTTTTGTACTTGCCTTTGTTTGCAAGCTGTCCGAGGGATATAGCCAAAAATTTGGATATATAGATAGCGACTTGATATTGAAAAAAATG
>JAAFID010000259.1 GCA_013297765.1 Cytophagales bacterium
TTCTAGATTTAATATCATCTGCTTTACCAGCACCATTGATAATAATGGTATTGTCTTTGTCGATATTGATTTTGTCAGCTGTACCAAGGTATTCCAAAGTAGCACCTTCTAATTTAAAGCCTCTTTCTTCAGAAATTACAGTACCGCCAGTAAGTACGGCGATGTCTTCCAACATTGCTTTTCTTCTATCACCAAAACCTGGAGCTTTTACAGCAGCAATTTTCAATGAACCACGGATTTTATTTACTACCAATGTAGCCAATGCCTCACCTTCTAAATCTTCAGCAATGATTAACAATGGGCGACCTGTTTGAACTACTTGCTCCAATATTGGAAGCAATTCTTTCATCGAAGAAACTTTTTTGTCGTAAATCAAAACAAATGGATTATCTAATTCAGCTTCCATTTTGTCTGCATTAGTTACAAAGTATGGAGACAAATAACCCCTGTCAAATTGCATACCTTCTACAGTTTTTACATCTGTTTCGGTACCTTTTGCTTCCTCTACAGTGATTACGCCATCTTTACCCACTTTGTCCATGGCATCGGCAATCATTTTACCAATGGTATTGTCATTATTGGCAGATATTGTTGCCACTTGCTCAATTTCGTTAGAGCTGCTGATTTTTTTAGATTGGGTTTTAAGGTTGGCCACGATAGCACTTACCGCTTTGTCAATACCTCTTTTCAAATCCATAGGATTTGCACCAGCAGCTACGTTTTTGATACCTACTGCAAAAATGGCTTGTGTCAATACAGTAGCTGTAGTAGTACCGTCACCAGCTTGGTCAGCAGTTTTAGAGGCTACCTCTTTTACCAGTTGTGCACCCATGTTTTCGATAGCGTCTTTCAACTCTATGTCTTTTGCCACGGTAACACCATCTTTAGTGATGGCTGGTGCACCAAATTTTTTGTCCAAAATAACGTTTCTACCTTTTGGGCCTAGCGTTACTTTTACCGCATCTGCCAAGGCGTCTACACCTCTTTTTAGTTTTTCTCTAGCTTCGGTATCGAAATATAAATTCTTTGCCATTGTGTTATAAGATTAAAATTGTTAGTTAATAATAGATTAAAAAATGACTACAATACTGCGAAAATATCTGATTCACGCATGATAAGGTATTCTTTACCTTCCACGGTGATTTCTGTACCAGCATATTTGCCATAAAGTACAGTATCGCCAACTTTTACAGTCATTGGCTCATCTTTTTTACCAGCACCTACCGCCATGATAGTTCCTCTTTGAGGTTTTTCTTTTGCTGAATCGGGGATAATAATTCCAGATGCTGTTTTTTCTTCCGCAGCGGCAGGTTCTACCAGAACTCTGTCGGCTAGGGGTTGCAATTTTACTTGAGACATTTTAATAAATAATTTAAAATTGGATAATAAAAATTTTCAAATCCTCATCAGCACTTAATATGCCAAGCAACAAAATCGGATTTTGTGTCAGTCTATCTTTAGTGGCTTATGCCAAAATGTGTTTTTAAGGAAGAGTTATTTGACAAAATTTAATTTTTCTCCATCGCCGCATCCAATGCTTTTACCCATCTGCCATAAGCATCTTCATATTGAGCTTTATTTTTTTCATCAGGCGTAATAGTTTCTATTATTTTCAAATCAGAAAAAGCTTCTGAAAAATCTTTATAAATATTTGCTCCCACACCTGCTCCTCTTGCTGCTCCTTGTGCACCATCAGTATTGTACAATTCTACTTGTGCTTGGCATATCGTTGCAAATGTTTTGCTAAATATGGGGCTTAGAAACATATTTGCCTTACCAGCTCTTACCGTATTGGCCTGTACACCTACCGTTTTCATAATGTCTAACCCATATTTCAATGCAAACACTATCCCCTCTTGGGCTGCACGAAGTATATGACCGGCCTTGTGGGTATTGAAGCGGCTATAAAGTAGTTGAGCGCCTAAATCTTTATTGCCCAATACCCGCTCTGCACCATTGCCAAATGGCAGAAAAGTAACACCCTCTGCCCCTACTGGCACTGTCTCTGCCAAAGCATTCAGTTCAGGATACGACATCAAGGAATTTAAACCAAAAAAATTATTCTTTAGCCAGCTGTTTAATATTCCAGTGCCATTGATGCAAAGCAATACCCCATAGCGGGGCTTGGTCGCTGTATGGTTTACGTGTACAAAAGTATTGACTCTAGATTGAGGGTCGTATTTGGCCTGATCAGACACACCATATATCACACCCGATGTACCTGCCGTAGTAGCCACCTCACCAGGTTGCAACACATTCAATGAAAGTGCATTGTTTGGCTGATCGCCTGCCCTATAGGCAATGGGCGTACCTACTTCTAAATTTAAATCGGCAGCCGCAGTAGCAGACAACACCGATTGCTCGCCAAATACAGGTACCAAAGGAGGAAGTATCGAAGCTGGGAATTGATATTCTTTCAACAGCAAATGGGCAATATCGTTTTCTTTAAAATCCCATAATATACCTTCCGAAAGCCCTGTGGAAGTAGTATTCAACACACCAGAAAGTTTGTAGGCGATATAATCGCCCGGAAGCAATATTTTGTCTATTTTTTCAAAAACACCAGGTTCATTATCTTTCACCCATTTTAACTTAGAGGCAGTGAAATTGCCAGGCGAGTTCAGCAAGTGTTGCAAACAAGTTTCTTTGCCTATATTTTCAAAGGCTTTATTTCCTAAGGCTACAGCCCTACTGTCGCACCAGATGATGGATGGACGTAGCACTTCGCCAGCTTTGTCTATACAAACCAGGCCGTGCATTTGGTAAGAAATGCCAATGGCTTTGATATCGGTTTTGGAAATTTTTGATTGAATCAATACCTCATTTGTTGCTATTTTTAAATTCTCCCACCAAGCTGATGGGTGCTGTTCTGCCCAGCCCGCTTGAGCGGCAATGATTTCCATTTCTATTTTAGGTGAGAAAGCCGAGGCAACCGTAGTACCTGTTTGGGCATTCAACAAACAAA
>JAAFID010000261.1 GCA_013297765.1 Cytophagales bacterium
TGGTAGCACAAACGCAAAAGCAAATGGAGAAAGCTGCGAAAGATCTAGACTTCATCGCCGCAGCTAGATTGAGAGATGAGTGGTTTCAGTTGAAGAAATTGGTGGAAGAGAAGGGGTAGGTTGTTATTTGAAAATTTATCATTGCGATTAATTTTTTAACTTTGTCAATTTACCAGCCCCAAAAATATAATAGAGAGAACGATAAAATATGTACTTAACAATTTGGGGAGCAGCAAAACAGGTGACTGGCAGCATGCACCTACTAGAACTGGCCGATGGATACAAAATATTAATAGATTGCGGTGCCGATTTTACAGCCGATGCTTACAAGCCCGACTACAATCCTATTCCTTTTGAAGCTTCTGAAATAAACCTTGCCATACTTACCCACGCACACCTCGACCACTCGGGAAATTTACCCATTTTAGTCCAGCGAGGTTTTCAAGGGCAAATATTGTGTACCAAACCTACCGCTGCCCTCACCGGCTTGCTGCTTTCAGACTATGCGAGTATTAATAAATCTAAAATATTATCAAACCCCAAGGTAAAGAAAAGTGCGGCACTCGTCAATTCGATGATTGCAGCAGGCATGTACCTAGAAAAGCAAGTAGATGAAGCTATGGGCAGGTTTGTAGCCTTAGCATTCAACAAAACATTTGAAATACGCCCAGGTTTGTCACTCACTTTCTACAAGGCTGGGCATTTGCTAGGGGCAGCTATGGCAGTATTTGAGATTGTAGAAAATGGAATCACAAAGAAAATAGCTTTTAGTGGTGACCTAGGTCGTAAAAATTATCCATTGCTAGAAGACCCAGAACCATTGCCTCAGGTAGATTATTTGGTTTGCGAATCGACCTACGGAAATAGAGCCCATGAAAGCAACGCAACGCCTGAGGAAGAAATAGAAAAAATAATTACTGAAACGTGTGTAGAAAAAGCTGGGCGATTAATTATTCCCGCCTTTAGTATTGGGCGTACCCAAACGTTGCTGTACATCTTGAACAAGATTAATTTCAAATCTAAATTTGGCAAAATAAAGGTATTTGCCGACAGCCCGCTGGCTCGTGAAGGCACTAAGGTGTACAACACACACCACGAATACCTCAATGTAGAGGCACGAAGCATGTATCATAATCAAGGAAATATTTTTGATTTTGACAATTTAGTAGATGTTTTCAATTTTAAAGAAAGCAAAGCCATTAGCAACTACAGCCAACCCTGTGTGATAGTGTCATCGTCAGGTATGATTACGGGTGGCCGCATACAGCACCACATACAGCGTAATATCAACAATCCATATTGCACCATACTCACTATTGGCTACTCCGCCGAAGGTACACCTGGGGCACAGCTTTCGCCCAATAGCCATTCGATAAGGCTAAATGGAAAAGACATACCTGTTGCTGCAAAAATAGTAAAGACAGATGTGTTCAGTGGTCATGCCGATAAAAACGATTTGATTCATTTTGTTTCTAATCAAAACAAAACTAGCCTAAAACAAATATTTCTAGTGCATGGCGAGGAAGAAAGCATGAATAGCTTTCAAGCAAGCCTGCAAGAACTGGGCTATGCGAATGTAACTATTCCAGAGAAAGGGCAACGTTGGGAACTATAAACATCTAAAATTATGGTAGAGAAAATACCGCTTCAAAATACACAACAGTTTTCTTCATTTTTTCTCGATTATGTGTCGCAGAATGCTGCATTAGATTCATTTTATTTTGCTCCACCAACGATAGAGGGTTTTAGGAAAAAGATTGGTGCTAGTAAGTACACAACAGAACAAAGACAGTCTTTGGTGAAGGAATTGACACATCAATACGAAAATTCTAAAATAAGTAAAGAAGTTAAGTACAATATTGAAGCACTTGGCAATGCAAATACCTACTCTGTCACTACTGGGCATCAACTCAATATTTTCACAGGACCGCTTTATTTTATTTACAAAATTGCGACAACCATCAATTTGGCAAAGAAACTTACTCAAGAATTTCCTTTGCAAAAGTTTGTTCCGGTGTATTGGATGGCAACAGAAGATCATGATTTTGAAGAGATAAATAATTTTATACTGTTTGGCAAAACCTACACTTGGCCGTCTAATCAACGTGGGGCTGTAGGAAGATTTGCATTGGATGGTTTAGAAGATTTAATGGCTGAAATCGCCGATTTACCTCAGGTTTTTACAGATGCATACCGCTCGCAACCCACACTGGCAAAAGCAACAAGGTATTTTGTAAATGAAATTTTTGGCAAATATGGTTTGCTCGTTATGGATGCCGACAACCACCAATCCAAAAAAGCATTTGCTAAAATAGCTACCGACGAATTATTGCATCAGTCCGCTTTTAGGTTGGTATCGGCCACTAACGAAAAGCTAGAAGCCAATGGATACAAGGCACAGGCTCATGCGAGGGAAATAAATTTATTTTATTTGAATAATAATATTCGAGAGCGAATTGTGAAAGAGAATGGCATGTACAAGGTGTTGAATACTGATTTGCAATTTTCAGAATCCGCAATATTGAATATGGTGGAAGTAACGCCTGAAATGTTTAGTCCTAATGTAATTCTTCGCCCTTTGTATCAAGAAGCTTTGTTGCCCAATATTGCCTACATTGGCGGCCCAGCCGAGGTAATCTATTGGTTGCAGTTGAAAGATTTGTTTGACTACCACCAACTATCTTTTCCCTTGTTGGTACCACGCAATTTTGCCATGTATATATCGAAACCTTTGGCTCAAAAGATTGCTAAAGTAAAGCTATCTAGCGAAGACTTGTTCTTGCCGGATGATGCCTTGAAAAATAAATTTTTACAACTGGCCGGTGCTAAAGAAGTATCTGTTGCGTTTCAGCAACAACAATCTTCTGCATTGTTTGACCAGTTGGTAACGATAGCTGCCGATATAGACAAGTCTTTGGAAGGATTTATTCATTCTGAGCGTCACAAAGCCGA
>JAAFID010000262.1 GCA_013297765.1 Cytophagales bacterium
GGTAGCGGCGAATAACAATGTTTTTTCATCAGTTGTACCGCTTACGCCCAAGACGGCCGCAGCGATAGCCTATGGGTTTGCGTACTGCCTTAAAGTGGGTAAGGATGCCACAAAGCGCAGCCTTGCGGGCTTGCTCCAGCATATCCGCACTGCGCGTGGCCAGATCAATGGATTGGAGGCGGTGCCTGATGAGTTGGTGGATGAAGTGGGGCGTTTACAGGCAGCAGAGTTTGAGGGGTTTGTAGCCCTTGCTGATGATGCACGGCTGACCACGGTAGAAGATGCGGTGGCGGGGTTTAATATAGCGGGGAATAGTATGGAAACGGCTGGCAAACTTGCATCCGTTTTAGGTGAAAAATTTAATGCGGTTTTAACCAAATGCAAGCAGATGGGGTTGTCTAAAGGGCAAATGGAAACCTTGCTGCAAGATTTTGCCAACTACAAAAACTTTCTGGCAGCGGTAAAAGCCGATGTAAACGCATTGAACGACTGGAAGAAATTGGAGGATATTATTACCGTTGTAAAAAATGATTTTCCGGCAGGCTGGAAGTACCGGAAAGCAGACTTTGATGTTTATGAAATATTTGATGGTTCAAATCGTAAATTAGCAGCAGCGTATAAAGATAAAATAGTTGCTCCTGGAAGGGTATTGTCGGGTATGCCCGGAAATAAAATTCTCAACAAAGAACCACTGCTTAAAAATATGACTTATGAAGTGGATGGGTTTATTTATAAAACGGATGATTTAGGAAGGGTTTTTTATACAGATGCAGACCTTGACAACATAATGAGGGTAAGATTAGGCAACCAGCAGATAAGGGCAGTGGATGTAAAAGATGGCGTAAGGGGTACTGACCAGGGCGGCCACATTATAGGCTCAAGGTTTTTTGGGCCGGGTGAACAAATTAACCTATATCCGATGACAGCAAACCTAAATTTAACATCATGGAAGCAAATGGAAAATATTTGGGCCGACGCATTAGTAGGAGGAAAAGATGTAAAAGTAAAGATTGGTGCAGTATATGAGGGCGCATCAAAGAGGCCAGTTGGTTTTGAAGTAGATTATTGGATTGATGGTCAAATAAATACAAGAACTTTCGCAAATAACTAAACAATGATAATAAAAGAAGAGAAAGAAATTTTTAATTCAATTGCTGGCTATATTGTTTCTTCTGAAATTGACGATAAATGGAGTTCTGCAATACTGAAGTTAACAGTAATTGAAGATACTGTTGATTTCAATTTGAATTTTATAAATGAAGTCGAAGAGCAAAAAAATGTAAAACTAAAAAATGCGTTTTACTGTAGCGCAGATGTATTAAAACTACATAGGTTAACTAACGAGCATCCAAATTACACGAAATGGAATAGAGCCATATTTACACTACTTAATACATCAAAATGTCATATTGAGTATATCTGGGATGAAAATTTGCAGAATGAAGTTGATAGGCTGAATAGTGAATAAGCAAAACGATTTTAATTTTATAAATTAGAAGCAATGCGAACTAAAACTGAAATATTAGATAACCTTGCAACTAATATTATTAATTCAATTGACGAAAAATGGGATAAGGTAATTTTGAGTATTAGAGTGGCAGATAATTTTTCTACATATTCAGGATTTTACTTCAATGGCGAAATAAAAAAATCTATCAAAGTTTCTCGATTTGAACTTGTTGTTGATATAGATTTGATTGACTTGCATACAATAACAACAAAAACAAACAAAGAAATTGAAAGATGGAATGTTGCGGATTTCAATTTATTATTTACTGGCGACTATACTATTGAATACCAATGGAATCAGGAGATTCACGATTCGATATTTGGAGAAAATTAATCAAAATGGAACAAGAAGATATTTTTTTTGAATTAGCAATAGCTGCTAAGGAAAGTGTAAAAACAATTCCAAATTGGAGCAAAGCAATTTTAAAAATTAAGCGAATTGAAGGCAACGTAGGCTTCGAGATTTTTTATGCACTTAATAGTGATTCTGAAATTTCAGTTAATACAGCAGCTACATATAACACTTCATTGGCTGTTCACGAATTACATAAGAATATGGCAAATACGTTCGGCAATAATAGCAAGTGGAACAGATTAGTATTTACATTATTTCCTGACAATAAAATAAATATTCAACATATATGGGATGAAAACTTACAATACGAGGTTGATAGATTAAATGGCGAATAAGGGAAATGATAATGATTTTCTAATAAAAAAAATGGAGATGAGCATTTATAATGAATTTTCTCAGTTTCTAAAATTACTCATTAATGGTAATATATGGGTCGAAACTCAATTAAATATAGAGATACAACCTGGAATGATTGGCATTAATGGATTTTATCTTGACGAAAATTCAAAGCGGCACTCACTTAGAACAAAAGATTCAGATAAACTTCTGGAGAGCATTAATCAATTCCATAAAGAAACAACATCCAAAGATTATGAAAGCAGATGGAATAAATTTAATTTCAAAATGAATACAGATGGTAAAACAGAAAAAGTTTTTTTGTGGGATGCTGAATGGCAAAGTGAAGTGGATAATTTGAATGCCGAAATTAAAAATAATAATCCTCATTACAAATTGCCAAAATGGCATTGGGAATTATGATATAATTCGACAGCTAAAAGACTGGACAAATTTCGAGTAGTGCAAACAGTTAATGGCGATGACACAAATAGTTAGACATTGCCGCCAATACATTCACATGAGGTTTAAAACATCACCGATATTAATGACCATTCACCAGTTAAACACGATGGGATAAATACCCTCTACCTAAACCAACAATATGAACCTATTTACCAACGGCTATGCGATAGCTATGCCCGCAGATGATTTTTTAGCGATGTTTCTGGATACCGGTAAGTACTATCCCGGCCAGACGATGCGAG
>JAAFID010000263.1 GCA_013297765.1 Cytophagales bacterium
TGGAGTTTTCAATTTCCCAGACAATCAATTTTCTCAACCAGTTTTTTTTGGACAATGTGCTTGTGGTTCTGACTGGATTGATAAACAATTTGATGCTCATTCATCAAAATGGAAAAACTATATTCAATTTGGAAACGGTTATTTAACTTATCATTTTATACCAAGAAATTTTAGAGATGAATCTCTCAATTGGTATAATCCACTCGATATTAATGATGTTGTCCTTATTGACAGATATAGACTTATTAACTTATTAAAGTCTGAAGTAAATCTTCCGAATTTAATAACAGTAACTTATGACTCTTTTCTTTTAGAAGTCAGCCAAAATAAAATTGATTCGTTTATGTAAGTTTTGCTTTTTCTCCCTTAAGAAATGAATCCCATTGGAATTTTTGATAGTGGCATAGGTGGACTTACGGTGGCACACGCCGTGAAAAAGGTATTGCCAAATGAAAGCATCGTCTATTTTGGCGATACTGCTCACTTGCCTTATGGCGATAAGTCTACAGCCGCTATACAATCTTATGCAGTAAAAATTTGTGACTTACTTATTAAGCAAAATTGTAAAGTAATACTAATTGCATGCAACTCGGCATCGGCAGCGGCATATGAACTTGCTAAAGAATACGTAGGCAGCAAAGCAAAGGTAATGAATGTTATAGACCCAGTTGTAGCATATATTGGCGAAAAATATCCCAATAAAACCGTAGGATTAATAGGTACGCAGAAAACGGTAAATTCTAATGTTTATCAAAAAAAAATAGATAGGTTGGGCAAAGGAATTCAACTAAAATCGCTGGCGACCAAACTGCTTGCCCCTATGATTGAAGAGGGATTTTGCAATAACAACATTAGCCAAAGTATTATTTACAATTACCTTTCTGATGTTCAATTGCAATCTATTGAAGCCTTAATATTGGGGTGTACGCATTACCCGTTAATAAAAAAAGACATTGAGTTGTATTACAATGGTGCAATTGATGTCATTGATGCTTCAAATATTGTAGCAGAAGATTTGAAAAAATACTTGCAACAAAATCAATTAGAAAGTGTTGAGAGCAAAGTTGAACATAAATTTTTTGTATCAGACTATACCAAATCCTTTGCAGAATCCACTAAATTATTTTTTAGAGAAGAGGTAAATTTGCAATATTATCCTTTGTGGGAATAAGTATTCAGAAAAGTTTCTACCGCACGAATAGCTTGGGTAGAACGTTCTTCATAGTTACCTTCTATAAGGCAGAATGACAAGTTTCTACTTATTAATTCTTGATGAAAAAGATTGAACAATGTTTGCCTATCGTTTGGCCTATCTCTTTGTCCATCTTCAATCCAAGGAATATCTACGCTGGTCAGCAAATACAAATCATAGTGTCTATGCTGCACAGCTTGCTCCAGCCACTCGTCGTTACGATTGAAGTAATAATTGTTATAGACCTTTGTTTGTAAAGGATTTGTATCGCAAAAAATTACCTTATTTGCCTGTAAAGCTATTGCTTCTTCTTGTGCTATTTGTCCTATTACTATGGAAGGAATATCTTGTGGTTGGCATATTTCCTCGCTTCGTCGTCCAAATGGGTCATATATTTCTCGTTTAATATCTAGGTAAGCTCTTGCAAATTCGGGCACCCACAGCGTGTCAAAATGTGCGGCTAATTTTTGTGCCAGCACTGTTTTGCCTGTAGATTCGGGACCATACAACACAATTTTTATCATGGAACTGGCAAAAAAATAAAATTAGAATAATTTGGCTTTCAGCACATCATTAGTGGTAACTGTGTAAAATTTTTCATGAATATTAAATGGTGCTTCATTATCCACCAATTCTTTTACATAATTGCTATCGTCTTTCAAGTAGTATGAGTTCACATTGTCTCGAAGATTGTAATGCAATATGTTGATGGCCTCTTGTTTTAAAAAATCATCAGTTATTAAGTAAAGCGACTCTATTCGCCTATCTAGGCTTCGCACCATCACATCGGCACTGCCACCATATACTAGAGGGTCGCCATTGTTATGAAAATAATACACCCGAGAATGTTCTAAAAAATTTCCAACAATAGATTTAACAGTAATGTTTTCACTTAAACCATTTTTGCCAGGTTTTAGACAACACATCCCTCTTACAATCAATTTTATTTTCACGCCAGCACTCGATGCACGATACAAGGCATTAATCACATCCAAATCTTGTAGCGAATTGATTTTGATAACGATACCAGCAGGCAATTTTTTCAATGAATTTTCCGCTTCTTTGTTTATTAAATCTATCAATCCGCTTCTCATATCGCCTGGAGCGGTAAGTAAATTATTGTATTTAATAGGTTTAGAATGACCAGTAATGGCATTAAAAAATTCGCTTACATCGTTTGCATAACTGTCTTTGGTCGTGAGTAAACTCATATCGGTATACAATTTTGAAGTTACCTCGTTGTAATTTCCACTCGATAAATGCACATAACGGGTTACCAAATCGTCTTCCTCTTTGCGAACTATCAAGCACAGCTTAGTATGCGTTTTAAAATTACTAATGCCGTAAATTACAAAGCATCCAGCCTTTTGTAAACGTTGTGCTTGATTTATATTATTTTCTTCGTCAAACCTCGCTTTAACTTCAAATAAAACAGAAACGTGTTTGCCATTTTCTGCGGCTCTTTGCAATGCATCGGCAATACGAGATTGCTTGGCCAATCGGTAAATGGTTATTTTTATGGACAATACATAAGGATCTTCTGCAGCCTTATCAAGCAATTCCATAAATGGCTCTACCGAATTGTATGGATGGTGCAATAGCACATCTCGATGTTTCAAATACTCAAATAAGGATTCATTTTATTTGGGTGTAAAACTCAAA
>JAAFID010000264.1 GCA_013297765.1 Cytophagales bacterium
TGATTCGCTGCCGAGGGGTAAAAGCGGCCGCCTGGTCTCCTTTGCCCTTGATGACACCATTACCTATTGCGGGAAATGAGCCGGGCGGGAAGCGTAAGATTATACTGGGGCTAAGTTCTTTTCCCGCTAAAACAGAAGAGGGTATTGGATACCAGAGTACAACCAGTACACAACACTTAGCCAATAGTCCAGAAAGAAGCAAATGCTGAATAGCAAAACGGCCCCGGCTCATTTGAGACCGGGGTCGTTTACTTTTATTTGAACGATACTATTTTTGCGGGGCTTGCCGGTTATACCAATATATGTTGGCGGTTCGTTATTATTGCTAAATGACTTTACGCTATAATGGATAAAATCTTTTCTGTTAATAACTTAAAGTCAGTGTAAGCATTTTTTACTGCACCTAAATGCGCACCAATTGCACCTTCTGAAGGCTTTAATAGAAAAATAGGTTTCCTTGCTTCCATAGCCATAGGAATTAAACTATGGTAATGCTTTAAAAGTGCAATACAGTATTGATCGTCATCGACTGTCTTATCTATACAATCAGTTTGCTTTAAGACAAATTGTCTAAAGACCTGAGGTATTCTATTTGCCCACTTGAAATAAGATTTTACGGGTCGGCTCTCTTTTATTCCATGTTGCATTATCACATAACCCAATGGCTTCATATTACTATCCGGTAAATTTAATAAAGGATCAGGATTTCGATTTGCCCGGTCTTCCCATTCGGTATGCCAATTATCCAATCTGTTGCCAAGATTTTTTAAACCTTGAAGTGAAAACAAATCTGCGGCCATCGGAACTACAACATAATCAGCGGCTATTAAAGTTGCCCGATTTATTGCCCCAAAATTAGGGCCTATATCGATGACATTAAAATCCGCACTGAATCTTTCATTTGCTTCTTTAATTACTCTATAAAAGGAAGAGACAATTCTAAATGCTGCTTCATCCCGATTTAAACAATTGCCCCAACTACTACTTAATTTGTCTTCAAACAATGACAACTCTAAATCTCCTGCTAACAGGCCTATATTTTCATTAATGCTTTCGATATGTACAGGTTGAATATCACTTATTCCTCTGTTAAGTGGTTTAATGCTTTCTAAGATGGTAGGCCTGTAATTTTCATTGTCATAAATTTCCTGAAGCCTGGAATCACTTAAAAACATAGATGTCAAATTCGCCTGAGGATCTAAATCTATCGCCAGACTTTTATATCCCAGTTCAGCAAGCATATAGGTAAAATGATATACCAACGTAGTTTTACCAACACCACCTTTATTATTAAAAAAAACTATTGTTCTCATACTCCTTTCTTGAAAATTATGACTCCAAAACTAGTTAGCTGATCTATGATGAAAATCGGGTCTGGATTTCCATTTTTTTTCAAAGCCGCCTGTGCCCTTTTTACACCAACATTAAAGCTATTTATAAAACCCAGATTTTTAGCAGCTTCAGCTAATGTAGGATTTCTATAATCATTTTTGTTTGGAAAATTTTCAGGTCTCGCATCTCCAAACAGACCTCCCGGGTTAATTATTTCAATCCGATTTGAAAATTCATAAAATTTTATTGGCGCATTGGATTGATAATCTCTATGAATTACGGCATTATAGAGCAATTCTTGTATTGCAGATTGAGGATATGTAGCTTCATAATGCTCGCCCAATTTATGCTGAACCTTTTTCACAATTTGTGACTTAATAAATTCATTCATAACTTTTAATTGAGTTGTCAAATCTCCATCGAATCTATGCTCATACTCAAAATCACTAATTTCATCTTCTCCTGAGAAGCGAACATATTGCACGAATGCCCCAGGCATGTAAAATCTGGGGTTCTTACCAAAAAGAAGTATTCCCGCATTTGTCGGACAATCTTCTTTTAAATCATAAAATTTGAGCGATGCTAATTGTTCAACCGGGTCACGTCCATTTTCCAGTAAAGTTGCTTCATCAATAGCGGTAGGAAGGTAGGTGCTTTTGAAAATATCAGTACTCAAATCCTCCAAAGTGGTGCCAAAGCATGGTTGTGTATCAAATGTACGAGCGAAGGTCGATCTTTTTGCGCTTAACACTCTTTCCTCAGCTTCGTTAGCTGTACCTTTTCTTGGTCCAACCCTGACACACACTTTTCCTTTATATCTTACCGGAGGAACCGAAGAAGGCTTAACCTCAACAACTGCAACGTCACCTTCAGGATAAGTAAATTTAGCTACAGTCATAGCAGGAGGTGGAACTATCCTGCCATCAGTTCTATAACTCAATAATGTTTGGAGAAGTTGATCATCGACATTTGTTCCATTTAGCGTTCCATTGTCATTTACTCCAACTAACAAGTACCCAGGCGATAAATTTCCTGGCATATCATTGCTAAAAGAGCAAATCGCTTCCCCAAATTTGTCTGCATCTGTTTTGGAAATAGTTTTTTCTACGCGATCTGCCTCCAAAGTAGTTAGCATTGCCGTCAATTGATCTTGAGTAATCATTCACAAATTTACTATGAAAAATCTATTCCAGAGTATTACATTTCACACTGACAATGTCGTTTCAGAATGGCCGCCAGGATTATATCAGTATTACTAAACGCAATTCCCGAAACTCTACTTACCTGATGAGCAACACCTTTCTATTATACTTATTGTATGGCTTATTACACCAATGTCTATATTTTTTTATATAACCGCTATCTGTTTTAGCGCTATAATACAGCACTTTTAACAAATGGTGTATATTTGTTCCGGTCATTGTATGCCTCTTTAAAAACTGTATACCTGACATAATACGCTGATGAGGTTATTTAAGCAAAAAGAAGCCCAAACCATTGAGGTAAAAGGATACC
>JAAFID010000266.1 GCA_013297765.1 Cytophagales bacterium
CGTACCACGTGTTTATTTCTTTGTGCTTTTGGGCACACAAGGGCATCAGGGCTATCCCTATCAACACACATGATATGTATATGGCCTTTGGCAAATTTTTAATATTAGATTACAACCCTTGTAAATACTAAGCTATTACACTGAAGGAGTAAATTCTACGCTTCCAAATACCTCTGTTTCTACCCATGCTTTTCCCCAATCTTCTATTTCTTGGGCGGTATAAAGAGATGGAAAGAAAATTTGCTTTTGAAATTTTGGAGGTAGGTACTTCTGCCAGTTGGTGCCGCCTGTAGCAGGTACTGCTCCATCTTTTTTGATCAAGAACCTCACCGCATATTTGTAATGTGCCAGCGGCCAATTGATGTTTACATAGCTGTCAAACCTTTTCAATATCGCTACTGTTTCTTCGCTCTGCTGCACGTCTGTTTCTAAACGTTTGAAGAGTGAATACAAGTTCTTTGTTTTGAATTTATTGGCCAGCCGCACTAGTTTTTTTGAATACTGGTCTTCAAACATTTTTAGGGTAAGCGTTTTTTTACCTGTTTTTACATCTATCGCTCCATGCCGCCAATATATATTTTCGTACATCTCGTCTATGGTAGAATAATCGGTATAATCGCTACGTTTGTCTTTGCTCACCAAATTGATAAAGTCGGTAGACATCATTTCTATCATGCGGTACTGTACCGACTGAAAGCCGCTAGCTGGGTGCAGTGCAGAGCGAAATTTCATAAACTGCTCATGTTCCATCCCTACCGAAATTACATCAAAAGATTGTATCAAATGACCAAAATACCAGTTGATTCTTTTCATTCTTTTGAGAAAAAAATCTGCTTGCAAATTTTTGGCCACACACAGTTGTTTAATCTCGTGCAATACCATTTTAAAATACAATTCTGTAATCTGATGGTAAACAATAAATATCAATTCATCGGGAAAGTTGGTCTTGGTTTTTTGCAAACTGAGCAATGTTTCTAGACTGATGTAATCCCAATATTTTAAATAATTAGAATGGTACAAACCATCCAAATGCACCGCTAAGTCTTGGCCATCGGCTTCATACCGTTCTTTCAGTTGATCGATTTTTTCTGATAATTTTTTTTCTTTGTCTTGCTCTTGCATCTCTTACAACTGCTTTGCGTTAGTGGGTGTGATTGGCCTTTGCTACCTATGAGATTTTACAAATTAGAATTTTTTCATGCCTACTCATCTGCATAAAGCATGAAACAAAGGAACTAGAAAACATTCCTAAATTTTAATTGTATAATAAAATATCTTGCATAAAAATAAGCGATACAAATGGCATTAAAAAATAGTATAGCCATTGCTACATTTATACTTTAGTCATTGTCAAAAATAATAAATACCATTTCTTATGGATAATTTTGAAGCCCCCGATTACTACAGCCTAGACGATTTATTTACGGTAGAACAAAAACTAATACGGCAAGCGGTACGAAATTTTGTAAAAAAAGAGATTTCGCCCATCATCGACGACTGTTGCCAGCGGGCTGAATTTCCTAAACACATGGTTAAGAAATTTGGAGACTTAGGTGTCTTTGGGCCATTTGTGCCTGAGCAATATGGCGGTGGTGGCCTCGACTATACCAGCTATGGACTGATGATGCAAGAGCTAGAGCGGGGCGACTCTGGCATGCGTTCTACCGCCTCGGTACAAGGCTCGCTGGTGATGTACCCCATATACGAATTTGGCAGCGAGGCTCAAAAGCAAAAATATTTACCCAAACTAGCATCGGGCGAGATGCTGGGTTGCTTTGGCCTCACAGAACCTGACTATGGGTCTAACCCCAGTGGTATGATTACCCATTTCAAAGACATGGGCGACCATTACCTATTAAATGGGGCAAAAATGTGGATTTCCAATTCGCCTCTAGCCGATGTGGCTGTAGTGTGGGCAAAGAATGAAGAAGGCAGGGTACATGCACTTTTGGTAGAAAAAGGCATACCCGGATTTACTGCACCAGAAATTCATAAAAAATGGAGTTTAAGGGCAAGTATCACGGGCGAGTTGGTATTTGACAATGTAAAAGTTCCAAAGGAAAATATGCTGCCCAACGTAAGCGGACTTAGCGGCCCATTACGATGCTTGGATTCTGCTCGTTACGGCATTGCTTGGGGTGCGGTAGGCGCAGCTATGGATTGCTACGATACTGCACTGCGGTATGCAAAAGAAAGAATACAATTTGAGAAACCCATTGCTTCCTTTCAACTGATACAAAAAAAACTAGCCGAGATGATTACCGAAATCACCAAAGCCCAATTGCTGTGCTTCCGACTAGGGATGCTAAAAGATGCTGGCAAGGCAACTACTGCTCAAATATCTATGGCCAAACGGAACAATGTAAACATGGCATTGCAAGTAGCGCGTGAAGCCCGACAAATACTGGGTGGCAATGGTATTACGGGCGATTACAGCATCATGCGACACATGATGAACCTAGAGTCGGTAGTGACTTATGAAGGCACACACGACATTCACCTACTCATTACTGGGGCTGATATTACTGGCATTTCAGCGTTTAAGTAGAGGGGAAAATTAAAATGGAGCTTCTGAAAGAGCTAATCATTCAATCTGTTACTGACATCCATTCTTTCGTGTAATATTCTTACCACTTCAATTTCTTTGTGTTTTGTCATCCTAAAATAGATGACATGAGACTTTATTTTTGAATATCGATAATCCTTTCTTATATGCCCAAAATCTTTTGTAGTTTCAAAATTTTCAGCAACAAACTCTATTTCATCAAAAATTAAATTGTAATAACGATTTGCTTGCTCCATTGACCAATTTTCGGCAGTATAAATCCATATATTGTTTATA
>JAAFID010000265.1 GCA_013297765.1 Cytophagales bacterium
CTTGCAGCCCCCGCAAACGCCGAAATGTTGGCAAAAAGGCGTTGCTCGTAGTTCTGAATATTTATGAAATTTGATAGGCTCGGCAAAAGAAAAGCTTTTTTTGCTTTTAAAAACCCTTACATCTACCACATCGCCTGGGGCTACTTTCTCTACAAATACTACTTTGTCGTTGTGCTTGGTTACACATTTGCCTTCTGCTGCCATCTCGCCAATAGTCACCTGCTCGATGGTGGTATTGGGATTTTTAGTTTTTCTCATAATAAGGCAAAGGTAGAAATTAAGAAATAAATAATGTTTATTTTAACAAGGTCAATTCCTCTCGTAAATCATGGAAGGCAATCTCACACTGAGTGTAAACAATATCTAATAGTTTTCCCATAAGTTCAAAATCTCTTTTTTGTTTGGCCATTTCTTCTATTTCTTCTAATTCTTTCTTCAACGTCATGCCCATCATAATCATCGTAGGCTTCATCTTGTGTACCAGCGTTTGTAGCTTTGCCCATGCTTTGGTGTCGTAGCAATATTTTATTTCTTCTAAATAATTGGGTGTTTGTGTCAAAAATATCTGAATCATATTTTTTACAAACTCGATACTTCCACCAGCAGATTCTTTAAGATAGTCTAGTTGGATAACACTAATAGCTGTGCTGTTCATTTTTTTGGAAATGATGGGAACAATCTTGTGTTCTGTTTCTGTATTTGCAGCAATGATGGCATACATATTCTCAGGTTCGAATGGCTTGTTGATAATGCCATTGAATCCAGTTTTTGTAAGTTTCAAATCTGCATCAGTGCCCGATGCAGCGGTCATGGCTATAATGGGAAGCTCTGTTGTCGTTATTTTTAATTTTTTTCTAATGTATTTTACAGTTTCATATCCATCCATTATTGGCATCTGTAAATCCATCAAGACTAAGTGCAGGGACTGCTTGAGTATAATTTCAATAGCTTCTTTACCATGATTGGCAATGTATAGGTCAACTCCTTTTTTTTCTAAAAATTTTTGAACAATCATTTGGTTCATCAAATTATCTTCTACCAGCAGTATTTTCAATCCTTGTAGATGGTATTCTATTTTATCTTTTTCTGCTAAAATTTGTGAATTGCTGACCTCGAAAGACAGTTGGAAAAAAAACTTTGTGCCTACGCCTACGTTGCTTTCCACATCTATATCGCCACCCTGCAACTCTATCAAGCTTTTGGTAATGGTAAGGCCTAGCCCTGTACCACCGTATGCGTGAGCAATATTATTATTCAATTGCGTGTAACTCTCAAATACAGAATCCAATTTGTCGTGAGGAATACCAATTCCTGTATCCATCACAATAAATCGCAATATTATTTTGCCTTTGATTATTTCTATCAAGCTTATCTTTACTGTTACACTTCCTTCATGCGTAAATTTCATTGCATTGGATACTAGATTGACCAGTATTTGATGCAACTTTAACGCATCGCCTTGCAGTATTGATGGTATCTGTGGGTCAATTTCTGCAGTCAATACAATATTTTTTTCTGCTGCTTTAAATTTGAAAGGAGCCAATACTTCTTGTATCAGTAGGCGCAAATCTAAATCTTTACTTTCAAGTGACACCATTCCTGCATCTAGTTTTGAAAGGTCAAGAATGTTATTTAATATTTTCAACAAGCTGTCAGAAGCTGTTTTCGTGGCTTGAAAATATTCTCTCTGTTCTGGCAAATAGGGCTGCTGCATTAATAGGTTGTTGATACCCACCACCGCATTCATCGGTGTGCGAATTTCGTGGCTCATGATAGATATAAATCTTTCTTTCGCAGCAATAGATTTTTCGGCTTTTATCTTGGCTTTTCTTAAATCTTCTTCAATCTTTTTTCTATCTGTAATATCGAATGCATAGCCTAGCAATAGAGGCTTGTCGTAAGATTTTGGGTGAATAATTTGCTTGCCTACAATGAAGTATTTTGTTTTGCCTTCATATATTATTTTTTCTACGTTTTCAATAGCAGTTTTGCTTTCCCATACTTCACTATCCGAGTAGTCGAGGTGTTTTATAAAGGCCGCACTATCGCCTATAACACCAGTAGTAGAGGCACTATGGATGTTGTTGATAAATATATAATCGCCTTCCTGTTGTTTCAAAAATACAACCAAAGGCAACGAATAAAGTATGGTATCTAACAGTTCTTTTTGTTTGCTCAATTCGATTTCAAGCGTTTTTCTATCCGTTACATCTCTAGCATACGCTTGAAAACCCAATACACGACCCTGTTCTTCATGCAACTGCACATTTTGTCCAATCCATATTTTTTCTCCTTGTTTCGTTAGTGCTAGAAATTCAAAGTAGGTTTCTTTTGTTCTTTTCTCAAACTGCTGATTGTAAAACTCAATAACCGCCTCTTTGAAATCGGGGTCAATAAGTTCACTAAAATTCATCCCAATTATTTCTTCTTTTTGGTATCCCATTTTAGCAATACCCACTTCATTGATAAATGTAAAATTGCCTTCTGCGTCGGCTTTGTATATGAAATTGCTTGAGGTTTCTACCAATTCTTTGTATCTGTATTGGTGCTCCAGTAGCTCATTTTTATTGCCTATAGACACTTTTTTATCACTGAAATACAAAACAATAATTTGCTCAGTGATTATTTTTTCTACTGTATATTCCTCTTCTCCAATCTTGACTGCGAATGTATTGCTAAAATGAAATTCTGGGGGCAATAGCTCAGTAAAAGTTATTGGTGTTGATGCTAGTTTTCCTATTATTATTTCCGCAGCTAGGTTGTATTTTAAAATTTCAAAGTCTTTGCCAAGCAATAAAATTGGGAATGGGCAGATGTCAAAAAAATCAATATTGGAAAAGCT
>JAAFID010000267.1 GCA_013297765.1 Cytophagales bacterium
CCGCCAATGTAGAATTCCCATTCAGTTTGGGGTACTTGGTCGATACTGGGTGTCGTTGATGTAAACCTTACCAACCTCGCCTACCCCCCCGAAGGAAGGGAATTGACAAAATACGGTTTTGTAACCACAATGTCTCCATCTATGGGATATTGGGTGATGTACTTTTCTACGATGGGGCTTTCTAAAAAAAGGAGGCGAAAACTCCTCCAACAGCCTCTATTCTCTTCTCGAAAAAACCTATAGTAAATAATCACTTCCATCGAGCCCCGCTACCGATCTACCGCACTATCTTTCTCAAAAACTCTTGTTTTTGAAATGTTCAATACCTTCTTCATTCTTGGCGTTGCATACCGAACTAAGACGGTGTTTTTAGCGGCTGGCATTTTTTGTCTTAAAACATTTGGTTCAAATTATGATAACCAATTGTCGCCATATAAGGGAAATATGGTAATGTTTCTATAAGTTCCTTTGTCTTGCTTTCGTCTATGTTTTTGAAAATCAAAACAGCACTTTTCTTTGAAACAGAAATAAAAAAGCTTTCCAAAATTTCTTGTTCCCGCCATTGATTTACAAACTCATTTTCCTTTTTAGGGAGTTCGGGATTAGCTCTTATGGTTTCTATTCCACTGTCTGATAATGTGATTAAAACTAATATTTTATTCATTGGAATTGTTGTTAAAGAAGTTATAGATATTGAAAATTAAGTCTTGAGAAGAATGGCTAAAAATGTCCATTTGTGTTAATACATGCCCTTGACCTCCATAAATTTTTAATTGTGCATTGGATTGAATTTTATAAACCATGTCATAAAAATTAATGGCATCGTCAAAAAGTATTTCATTTGTACCTACGCCTATTATAACAGGTGGGAAGGTAGTAAAATTTAGTTTGCTTGTATCCGCTGCAGTTATATTACCGCCTACATAGGCACTAAAAAAAGTGGCAACCATTTCTTTATTTAAAATTTGGTCTAAATGCTTACGGTTGCTTATAGATGGATAGTTTAGCTCCAAATTATAGCTTGGTGATATTAAAGCAACTGCTTTAGGTGCTTTAAGATTTCTTTCAGCTATTTGATAACAAGCTGCAATACTTAATCCACCACCGGCACTATCACCCATTAAGTATAAGCTATGATTTGTGAATTTTTGAACAGCCCACTGGTAAATGCTCAACACATCATTTAAGCCACTTGGATATGGTTTTTCTGGTGCCAAAGCATATTCCATGAAAAGAATGGTTCGTCCTAATCCTTTTGCAAAGTGAGAAACCATTGCTTTATGCGATCGAATAGAACCAACACAGTAACCTCCACCATGAACATAAAGAACTAACTCATTCGGTTTAGTATTTTCGGGGTTAAACCAATAACACGCCAAATTATTGATGGTTTCTTCGGTAATTTCAACGCCTTCGGCTACGGAATACATATTTCCAATGCTGTCGTAAAAGGCTCTATTTTCTTCAATTATTTGATTGTTAACGCTCATTTTTTAAGTTTAAATATGAGCTACAAAATTAATTTGCCTCAACTTCCAAAAATTGTATCAAATCACTTTTTTGCCGGAGTTTCAAAGGAGCAATTCCAAACATTTGATACATGTATTTATTCATTTGTGAAGAATCGTAAAAGCCACATTCTAAAGCAATGGTAGTAATGCTTTTTTTGTGATTGGTAAGGATTAAAAAGATTGCATTTCTTAATCTAGTCCATAAAAGATACTTAATGATGCTGCTGCCTGTTTTTTGTTTAAATAAAAGGGAAAGTCTTGAAGAAGACAAAAAAACTTGTTTGGCTAGTTCATCAATTGAAAACTTTTCGGACGTGTAGTTTTTGTTGATGAATGCAATGGCGTTTTCTACTCTTTCGTCCTTCTCTATAAATGGCTCTTTTGTCTGATTTGAATATAAAATAGTGGCAAGAGAAAATTCGGAATTAGCAGCATTGAAGAATTTTCTAAATGCTAATTCATCATAGAAAGCTTGGGATTTATCAGTTTTCAACTTTTTTAGAATATAGGCACCCAAAAAAGAATAGGGTTCAATATTTATGATAATAAGATTACTGTTGCTACATTCACAAGCATGTGCCACTTGTGGTTTTATGACAAAACCATAAATATTTAGGTGCTTTTTGCCCTCAAATGTTGAATGAAAAAGGTTGTCAATGGTAAAAACAATTTGGTATGCTGAATGTCTATGAATTTCAACATCAGATTTATTTGCTTGCAACGTAAGAGTCAGTTTGTCCATTTTTGGTGGGGTCTTTAAAATTCTGACTAATGTAAATATTTAATATTAATAATCAAGATGTTGGCAATCCTATATCTTCATTAGCAAGTCCAAATTTATCAATTTGTTTGTTAATTCTTTTGACCAATCCTGTCTTTCTTTTTGATTTAGGAATAAATAGCCTTCAGGATTTTGGTACGCTACTTTTTTTACCACCATGTTCCAAACTATTACGGCGGGTTTTTTGGCATGGCACTAATGGTTGATACCCGTCCTCTCCTGAAATTTATCCAATGAAAAAATCTCTTAAAGGGGTAGATTCTTTTAAATTTTCAATGGCATTTGCGGCATTGCGCAACGCTATTTTTAACCTATTACTTCCCTTGGGCACTTTCTCTCTACTTATCCTCCCCACAATTTGGCTCATAAGTCCACAGGACTTATGCCCTATTTGGGGCTAGCCGTAACCAACTTGCAAATTGCTTGGCCGAGGCAAATTTTTTAATACCCTCCACCCCAACTTAGCTCATGAGTGCAAGTATAAGGGCGAGAAATGTTTTTAAGGAGAGACTAAATTTGGCTATGAG
>JAAFID010000268.1 GCA_013297765.1 Cytophagales bacterium
GTTACAAAACCGTATTTTGTCAATTCCCTTCCTTCGGGGGGGTAGGCGAGGTTGGTAAGGTTTACATCAACGACACCCAGTATCGACCAAGTACCCCAAACTGAATGGGAATTCTACATTGGCGGTTATCAACCCGCCCAAAAGTGGCTCAAAGACCGTAAAGGACGAACACTTGAATCTGACGACATTCTTCATTACCAAAAGATAATCGTTGCCCTAGCCGAAACAGATAGATTGATGAAGGGGATAGATAAAATAGAAATATAGATCAGCAATAACCTAAAACATAGGGTAGCAATTGCTAAGGGAATGCACAAAACACAAAAATTTGCTATCGTACAATCGTGGCAGTATGTGGTTTATGAACAAGGGCAATATTTTTTAATAAATAGCTAACTTACAGGCCATAGAAGTATCATGGAAAAAATGGATAGGCGATGCGTATTGTTAACTTAATTTTTCACTACCTTTGCGGTTAAATTATTCATACAATTTTTTCTTACGAAAAACAATTCATGCAACAAATAAGAAACATTGCCATCATTGCCCACGTCGATCATGGTAAAACTACGCTAGTAGACAAAATCATTCATGCGTCTAAATTATTCAGAGAGAATCAACAATTTGAAGATTTAATTCTTGATAATAATGACCTAGAAAGAGAACGTGGTATTACCATCGTTTCTAAAAACGTTTCTGTTAGATATAAAGAGTATAAAATAAATATCATAGATACACCAGGCCACGCCGACTTTGGCGGCGAGGTAGAGCGTGTGTTGAAAATGTCTGATGGGGTGTTGCTTTTGGTAGATGCCTTTGAGGGGCCCATGCCACAAACTAGATTTGTGTTGGGCAAGGCCATCGCTTTAGGGTTAAAACCTATTGTGGTGATTAACAAAGTGGATAAAGAAAATTGCAGACCAGAAGAGGTGTACGAATCTGTTTTTGATTTGATGTTTAACTTAGGTGCTACAGAAGATCAATTGGATTTTGTGACCGTTTACGGCTCATCGAAACATGGCTGGATGTCGGAAGATTATAAAAAACCAACAGATAACATTACGTTTTTGCTAGATGCCATCATTGCCAATATTCCACCAGCACCAGTAAGAGAGGGAACTGCCCAAATGCAAATTACTTCTTTGGATTATTCCGCATTCGTAGGTAGAATCGCCATTGGTCGTGTACACAGAGGGGTTTTGAAAGAAGGCACTACCATGTCGCTTTGCAAATCGGATGGGGTGGTTAAAAAAGTAAAAATTAAAGAGCTTCAAATATTTGAAGGGCTAGGCAAAGTAAAAGTTGCCGAAGTTGCTTGCGGTGAAATATGTGCAGTAGTAGGTATTGATGATTTCGAAATTGGCGATACCCTTGCCGATGCTGAAAATCCTGAAGCACTAGCTAGAATATCTGTTGATGAGCCTACTTTGAGTATGTTATTTACCATCAACAATTCTCCATTTTTTGGTAAAGAAGGCAAATTTGTAACTTCTAGACATATTAGAGATCGCTTATTCAAAGAAGTAGAAAAGAATTTGGCGATGCGTGTACAAAACACAGATACTGAAGATAGATTCTTGGTATTTGGTCGTGGTATTCTCCATTTGTCAGTATTGATTGAAACCATGCGTCGTGAAGGATATGAATTACAAGTAGGTCAGCCTCAAGTATTGTTCAAAGAAATTGATGGTCAAAGATGTGAACCCATTGAAACATTGGTGGTAGATGTACCAGATGCTACATCAGGCAAGGTAATTGAATTGGTTACTCAACGCAAAGGTGAGCTATTGATTATGGAGCCAAAAGGAGATTTGCAACATTTAGAGTTTCAAATTCCTTCAAGAGGATTAATTGGTTTGAGAAATAACGTGCTTACAGCAACTGCTGGTGAAGCCATTATGACACATAGATTTATGGAATATCAGCCTTATAAAGGTACTATTCCTGAGCGTTTGAGCGGTTCTATTATCAGTATGGATACTGGTGTAGCTACCCCTTATTCTATTGATAAATTGCAAGATCGTGGTAAGTTTTTCATCGATCCAGGTGAAGAAATTTATATGGGAATGGTAATAGGAGAACATACCCGTGGCAATGACCTTAGTGTAAACGTTATTAGAGAGAAAAAATTGACCAACGTTCGTGCCTCTGGTACTGATGATGCAGTGAAAATTGCTCCTAAAATTAACTTCTCTTTAGAAGAGGCTTTAGAATACATTCAAAAAGATGAGTATGTTGAAGTAACGCCTAAGTCGATAAGAATGAGGAAAATTTATTTGGATGAAAGCGAAAGATTGAGAATGTCTAAAAAAGACAATTAATTTTTAACGCGTTGAAATAATTTAAAATCCATGGTAGTTAATGCTATCATGGATTTTTTTATTGAATTAGACCAATAGATATCGGCATTTTATATTGATATTTACAAATTGGACAACACAAAACAAATTAGTGTTGAGAAAATAGTGTATAGCAAAGCCAATGGTTCGATATTTTAAATAGACTTATAAACAAAATACAATAATGACGAAAAATATATATCTGATAATGCTGCTTGGCATTGGGTTGAGTTCCATTTCTTGCAATAAAGTTAAAGATGCTTTAGACATTACAAAAGCATTTGCAATTTCTAATCAGTTTGATTTACGAAAGATGGCTGATTCAGAATTCAATTTGCCTGATTCTGTAGTCACGATAAGCCAACCAAATATACCCAATAGCTTGCCTGAGGAATTTAAGAAAAACAATGTGAATATTGATAAAATTAAATC
>JAAFID010000269.1 GCA_013297765.1 Cytophagales bacterium
AATTTGCACTAGAGTTACTTACACTCGCTTCTTTAAAATAAATTTTGTTACTAAAAATGTACATATAAATATTCCAGGTAGAAAATATGATAATACAATCCTTATTATTTTTCAATAATCACCTCATGCAAAGCATCAAAATTATAATGCTGGTTATTTAATAAAAAAGAAGTTCCCAGTTGATTGTAGTCGCCACATTTTTTCGATTCTTTAACCATTCTCGACTGCACATTTATCAGAGTATCTACAAAGGTCGAATCGGTGGCTTTAGTATAAATTTGGATGCTATTTGTTATGGGATCGCTAAAGAATTCTATTTCAACATTTTTATAATTGTAATTTTTTAGAATGGAGAAGTTTCCTGAATTCTTATCCGTGTTTACCACTAATTGATCAAATTCACCTTGGGCAATCTGTGGAAATTTTAAAATTATTTTTGCTGGTTTTGTTACCAACTTACAACATGAGTTTAATAGGGTAGAAAACAATATTAATGATAAACAGATAAAAATTTGATTTGATTTTGACATAACTAAATATTTATCAAATGTATATGGATTTTTTTAGATTAATACACACCTTCACTTATAGTGAATACACTCTGTAACGCTCCAATCAAAATACTCTATCCCTGCACATAACCTGAAGAAATCCAGCCACCGCCAATTACATCGTCACCTTCATAAAAAACAGCAGCTTGACCTGGGGCAATTGAGGCAACATTGATTTTAAAATCTACTTTGATGCGGTCGCCTATTTGCTGAATAATGGCTGGTGTGCCTTCATCATTGTACCGAACTTTGGTAATCGTATCTAGTGGAGCTGGCAAAGTTTCATACTTCATCATGTTCAGTTTATCTACCCACATGCCATTGCGGGCCAGCCCTTGCAAGTCTGATAGCACTACTTGATTTTTATCTTTTCGTATTTCTGAAACAAATATGGGATAGCCTAGGGCTATGCCCAAACCCTTGCGTTGCCCCACGGTGTAAAACGGATAGCCTTCATGCTTGCCTACAACTGTGCCGTCTGCCAACACAAATTCACCGCCTTTTACACTTTCGGCTAATCCTGGCACTCTACGTTTTAAAAAGCCTCTATAATCGTTGTCGGGCACAAAGCATATTTCGTACGATTCTGATTTGTTTACCAGTTCATGAAATTGTCGCTCGGTTGCATACGCCCGAATTTCTGTTTTTTTCAATTTGCCCAATGGAAATATTGTGCGGCTCAGGCTTTGTTGCGATATTCCCCAAAGGGCATAAGACTGGTCTTTGTCTTCGTCAATTCCTTTCGAAATGATGTGTCTATTGTTTTCTGTTCTTATATTGGCATAGTGACCAGTGGCAATATGCTCACAGTCTAGCTTATCGGCACGGCGTAGTAGGGCATCCCATTTGATATGGGTATTGCAAAGCACACAGGGGTTAGGTGTGCGTCCTTCAAGGTATTCATTGGTAAAATGGTCGATGACCGAATCGCCAAACTCGGCACGAATGTCTAATATATAATGTGGGAAGCCAAGATTAACGGCAATATTTCGGGCATCGTTGATAGAGTCCAAACTGCAGCACCCTGTTTCTTTTTTAGTGCCGCCAGAGAAAGCATAATCCCAGGTTTTCATGGTCATGCCTATCACTTCGTAGCCCTCGTCGTGCAGCATCACTGCTGCAACAGAGCTATCTATCCCGCCACTCATGGCTACCAATATTCTGCCGTGTTTACTCACTTATTCTACTATTTAATTAGCTTATTGAAGCCCTTACTTTTTTGGTATATTCTCGCAAGGCATCTTTAAATTCTATGTTTTTTTCCCTCATCTCTGTCTGAATCCAAGCGGCAGCGATGACGTGTGTCAATTTTTCTCCTTCATCTTCGCCTTCTACATTGATAGCAAGTATTTGCTCTCCAATGATGTCGTTTTCGGCTTTGATAAGCTCTTCTGTAGCGTATGTTTCTACTAATTTCTTGATAACAGGAATTTTCATGATAATATATTTTCTATCAAAACAACTGCAAGCGTGCAATTGTTTTCAACACGAATGGTTATGCTTGTAACTGTTCAAGCAAGGCTACCACTGCTTCTTCTTTAGAGGTAGAGACCGAACCTATCATTTCACCATTTTTAAAAATAGCAAAAGTCGGCAAGTTGTTTACTGCACCACGTTTTCGGGCTTCGGGATTTGTCTCTGCATTTACATCCAAAAAAGCAATGGTTTGAAAACGCTCATCACCAGACAATCTTTTGTATTTAGGGGCAAATAATTTGCATGAGCCGCACCATTCCGCATAATATTTTACTATTGCCAATGAGTGTTGTGAAATGGTAGTTTCGAAATTGCTATCGTCGGTAGGGATTAGTGCCATGTGAATTTGATGAGAATGAATTTATTGGAATAATAGACTTTGTGCTTAATATCGAGGGTTTAGTTTTATCTACCCAATCTCCAAACTATACCCTGCCACAAAAGACTTGCCTTTTGAAAGCGAACGAATGCCCATTTTGTCTTTGAATTCTCCTTCATAACCAACCGTGTCGGCTATGCCTAGCCAAGGCTCTATGCACACGAAGGGAGAACCGCCTTTTTTTGACCAAATTCCCAAATAAGGAAATCCAGCAAAATCCATCTTGATGCTATGTTTAGACTTGTAGCTTTTCAGCGAAATTGCACTCGACCTTAAATCGTCAAAAATTAAAGCGTCGTTGTCAAACA
>JAAFID010000027.1 GCA_013297765.1 Cytophagales bacterium
ATTAGGTGGTAGTTGTGCTTTGATAAAATTATCAAAATTATAATTTTTCATTTCAAATTCATTACTAAACTCAATAGATAAATTATTGGTATTGGTAATAGAATACATTGCATAGCCATTAATTGCAACTAAACCTAACGTGTTAAAATATTGAGGATTATCAAATTCTAAAGGATTTTTTTGATGGGCTTTTTCATTATATACATCAATAGAAACATCGGTATTTTGGTTTTTTAGTTTAAGGTGGTGGTAATAGGCCAATCTATAGTGCCACATTGTTATAGCTTGCTTTACTTGATCTTCTGGATATCCAGTTTTTATATCATTTTCAATATCTTCTTTTAAAATTACTGCCTTTCCATTTTTATCTACCAGCCATAGTGGCAAACCACTAAGCTCTTTATGGTCGCTGCATACGTGGGCATCGCTATTCTTCCATACATCGTCAAATACTTGCCGAAAATTTCTTCCATTAAATGTATATGCCGGATTCAAAAATGATGTTTTAAAAGTAGCTGTATTATTATAATAATGGTGAACATTCATTTTTCTTTCTTGTGTCTTGTATATTTGAGTATTAGTATTAGACATAAGCTTATATTCTGTGCTAATGCCTAAATTACTAGACATACTACTATACACCTCAGGACTACCCACTAAATAATAATGGCTAGCTCCGTATTCTTGAATTATAAATGAATATGTTTTATTATTTAAAGTGGTTAAATCTACATACTCGTAATCGTCTGGTGTAAGTGATACTTTAACAGTGCCTGTCACAACTCTATTGCCTGCCGCATTAGTAGATTCCTCTTGAAATAAAATAGCTGGTGAACCCGATTCTAAATCATAAGATTTTGGCTTACGCCCAATTGTTGCACCGTTCATCTCATACATAATTAAAGCATATTTTTTACCAGGTTTAGGTGAAAATCTATACTTTACCATTATGTTTCTATCCGATTCAAGTGGCCACGGTCGTTGATTGGCATCAATTTTATTTAAAATATCAAAATAATAGATATTGGTATAGTTACTTCCATTGATTTGATATAACTCTGGTACTATATAGTCAAACCCATCATCATAACCTTTACCATCGAGAGAAGAACCAGTTCTTGCAATAATATAGTCTTCGTTATCATCCCCGATATTTGTTAACTTTCCCACACAATATTTGTATTCATCAATTACAGTAGGTGTAATACCACTATGATCAAAATAATTCATTACTGTGCCAGCAGTTACATAGCTATGATTAAAAATTCCACAACAACTTACATTTACAATTTCAGAAGATGCTAAGCTTTCAATACATTTTTCTGTAGTAGGTTTTTCCACAAAAATGCCATTTTCACATTTATAAGTTTGTGCAGGCAGCTTGATACGACATTCTGATTTAATACACCCAGAAATTATCACCATAACAAGACCTAGATATAGTAAATACTTCAATTTGAAGTTGTCTAGTTGTAATCTCTCGTTTTTCATATTATTCACTTTTTTATTACATTAAACATCAAAGGGTGCGACCTACACCAGACTAGCAGCTCTGGGTGCCTCCAAGCACCTTGTAACACTAGAATAGAAATAGGAACGCACCCTTTTCGAGAGTGCGTTTCCTAAACTACTTCTCGTTACAAAACTTTGGAGGAATTTAGAGCTGAGAAGGCTTTTGAAACGCTATGTATTTTTAATAAATTTTATTTTATGTCATGGTTATAAATTAGTTTGTCGAAACGAAAGTAAAACTAAAAGTTTAATAAGCAATAGCAAAATAGATGTTTTCGATGAACGCAGAAAAGTTCTGTGTTTTGTACAGGCTGTTGTTGAAATAGTTATAGTTTTAATTATGAGCTATGAATGATGAGTTATGAGTTTTGGGTTATTCACCATTCATTAAGGCTATTCATAATTGATAATTAATTTGTGGGTATTACCTTGCAATTTTTAAATACAATATCCCTTCCTTTGCCTGCATTGGCACATATCCCCGAAATATTTGCTACCTCTCCTGTTTTTAGGCTTTTTGCATTTTTCAATTCTGATTTTGGAATATTAAATTCGATATTGGTTTCCTCTACATTGTTGTTGTAGGTGATTACCAAACCGCCATCAAATCCTAAAATCATGATTTGAACAGGCACTGCCACGGTGACTTCCTTGTCTAGGTATTTGGCTATGGCGGCTTTTTCATCGGTTTTGAATTCTTGCATTAATTGTGCTGCAGTAACTTCTATCTTGCTATTACAAGCGGTAACCAACACAGTAATAGCCAACATTAAAATTTGTGAAATGATTTTTGACATGATGTTTTGCATTGTATTTTTTTACTATTTTACTTTTTTGTATGATGATTACAGGCCTACTATTTCCGCTACTTCTATCCACTTGCCATCTTCCTTGATAAGGTCTATCAACTCATCTACAGCGTGTAGTGAATTTACTGCTTTTTTAACTACGTTTTGACCCCTGTAGAGCGCAATCTTGTCTTTGCCCACGCCCACGTAGCCGTAGTCGGCATCGGCCATTTCTCCTGGGCCATTGACTATGCAACCCATAATCCCAATTTTAATGCCTTTCAAATGATCGGTACGTTTACGAATCATGGCTGTGGTTTCTTGCAAATCAAACAAAGTACGTCCACACGAAGGGCAAGAAATATATTCTGTTTTTGACATTCGGGTGCGGGCGGCTTGCAGAATACCAAAAGATAAATTATTGAGGGTTTTAATGTATTCTAGTAAAGTTTCTTTATCTGTATAATTTGCATTTGCCGTACTCAAAAAGATACCATCGCCCAAGCCATCAATCAGTAAACCGCCACAATCAGTGGCTGCAAATAATTGCAAATCTTCCGCAGGCATAGCCTCGTAATTTCTTTCTAGAATAATCGGTATTTTGATATTTTGCTCTAGTAAATAATGTGTTAATCTTCTCAAAGCGGCCAATGCATGATCGTTGTGTGTGGTTAGTAATAGTACACAGGTGGCATCCAGCTTTGTATAAAAGTCATTATTGAACGCTTTGTAATTGACACGAATCAAATTTAAAACAGCATGCCTAGTATTTGCAGAGATAAATTCTTCAGCAGTAAACAGCGGAATTTTATTTTCTTTATCGTCGGTATGTTGCCAAGTGGTAAAATTTTGAATTTCCTTTACCCCATTGGGCAGCATAAACGGAATGGGTGTGTCGCCAGAAAAAACATAGTCGGCACCTAGGTCGGTCATGCTCCATTTATCGGTAAGCGGCATGTAGTGCTGACCAATATTTTTTAAATCTTTGTACGCTAAATTGGAAACCTGACTTAAATCGGCAATAACTCTAGGAACATTTGCTGCTCCTATATTTGCAACTTCTACGGTTTCTCTTTTGAAATATTGAAATGGATTAATCAAAGAATTTTCTATTGGATGAATAGGTTTATGGCTTACTCTATTTTGGTATCTAGCCAGCAAAGTTTTTGCTACGGGTGCTTCAAATTCGGGTTCCTCAGTTAAGGAAACACGGATAGTATCGCCTAGCCCATCTTCTAATAAAGTACCAATTCCTACCGCTGATTTTATGCGACCATCTTCCCCTTCTCCAGCTTCGGTAACTCCGAGATGAAGCGGATAAGCTTTCAATTTTTCATCTTCTAGTTTCTGTACTAGTAAACGATATGCTTGCACCATCACTTGTGTATTGCTGGCTTTCATGGAAAGTACAATATTGTAATAGTTATATTCTTCGCACAACCTCAAAAACTCTAAAGCCGATTCTACCATACCCAAAGGGGTATCCCCATACCTACTCAAAATACGATCTGAGAGTGAACCATGGTTTGTGCCTATTCTCATGGCAGTACCGTACTCTTTGCATATTTTGATGAGTGGTACAAAACGTTCTCTTATTCTGTTTAATTCTTGCTCGTACTGTAAATCAGAATAATCTTTGGTTTCAAACTTCTTTTTGTCCACATAATTTCCTGGGTTTATTCTTACTTTTTCTACCAATCTGGCGGCAAGTTCTGCTGCATTTGGGGTAAAATGTATGTCGGCAATCAAGGGTACATGGTATCCTCTATGCTTTAATTCTTTCTTGATTTCGGCTAAATTTTGGGCTTCGCTCATGCTGGGTGCTGTGATGCGAATGTATTCACATCCCGAATTTATCATGCGAATACATTGCTCGACTGAACCTGAAGTATTCATTGTATCTACCGTAGTCATCGACTGAATTCGGATAGGATAATCACCCCCCATGGGCAAATCGCCAATATTTACTACGGTTGATTTTCTCCTTATATATTGTGTAAGACTATTGCAATAATTCCAATGTGAATTGTTTATTACGTTGTGAATATCTGCCATTTTTACATTGTTTTATAATTATAAATATACTACTATTTTCTTAGTTGGTAAAGTCTATTGGAACACATTTTTCAATAGAAAAATCTCGCATCATCTAAAATAAATTGACATTCATATAATACAATTTCAATATTTGGCTTTACACTTATGACTTAACAACAATCTAACCCTTCAATCTCCTCTTATCGATTAAGAATCTACAAAATTTTAAGAGAATAATTTATGAAATATTGTATTATATAAATTTAATATATTTTTAGACAAGACTAAATATATATATTAAATAATTTAATAATCAGTTTTTTAAATAGATAATATTAAAGTATATAATTAGCTTATATAATTAAACTTTATTGAAATGTAAATAACGATAAAGGAAGCTATAAAAATGATTACCAGATATTGCTTGCTGGTAAATATTGAATTGCCAAATACATCAATTTTATTTTGTATATGCTAAAGTACAAAAAAAAACATTCCTACAGGTAAATTACCTATAGGAATGTATAATCAATAAAAAAATATTTTTATATTATATATCACCAAGTTGTGGTCTTATCAATAATTCCTCTACATTGGCCCCTCCCTTCAATGAGTAAACGCTAAAAATACTTTCAGCCACCGCTTCTGGCAATATGAACCTTTCAATGGGCAAGTCGATACCTGCCCAACTGTCAGTATAGGTAGCTCCAGGCAATACGGTACATACTTTTATATTGTAAGGTTTCATTTCTTCTCTTAAGACCTTGCTCATGCCCAAAAGTGCGTGTTTGGTGATACAATACGAGCTGCCAAAAGTATAAGGAATAATGCTTGCAGTAGAGCAAATATTAAAAATATGTCCTTGCTTTCTTTCCATCATTCCGCCGATTAAACCACGTGTGGTATGGTAGGCACTATACAGGTTTACACGCATCAACTCTTCTAGTAATCCTTCCTCCTCGTTGTGTAGTTGCCCTTGTACAAATTTGCCTGTGTTGTTTACTAAAACATCAATTGGGAGCGAAAAAGATTGAACGAATAAAACAAAATTTTCTACATCTTTTTTAACTGATAAGTCTATAGATTTAGTATGAATATTAATTTCAGGATATTGGAGCTTAATATGATTTTTAAGGGATTCTAATTGTTCGCTAGAACGAGCACAGGTAATAATATCGAAACCTTCTGCTGCAAATTTTTCAATAATTGATTTGCCTATCCCCCGGCTTCCGCCAGTAACTACTATTGTTTTATTCATATTTTCTATCGGTTTTTAATTGTTATAATTTAGTTTTAAAAACACACCAATATTTTGATGTGCTAAGCTAAGTTTTAGATGCTATTCGCAAAATTGAAATATCCTTTAGAAATTTATGCGATTCTAAATTTACAATTTTGTAGCTTTATTTTTTTTCAAAAAATATAAATTTTCATACTCGCACATTCCAATATGTACACTCCCTACAATCAAATTTTTGAGAACAATAAAAAATGGGTAGCAGAAAAATTATCATTAGATAGTAATTTTTTCAATGAGTTAAATGCTGGGCAAGACCCCAACTACTTATATATAGGTTGCAGCGATAGTCGTGTTACTGCCGAGGAGATTATGGGGGTGGCTCCTGGAGAGGTATTTGTACATCGAAATATAGCCAATATGGTGAACAACATAGATTTAAATGTAATGTCGGTAATTAATTATGCGGTAAAGCATTTACAGGTAAAAGACATCATTGTTTGTGGGCATTACGGATGTGGTGGGGTAAAGGCATCAATGGAAGCAAAAGATTTGGGAATTCTAAATCCTTGGCTTCGTTGCATAAGAGATGTTTTTAGAATGCATAAAGATGAACTATTCGGCATACATGATGAAAAAGATAGATTTAATAAATTAGTAGAATTAAATGTAAGAGAGCAAGTTATAAATATTGTTAAGACCTCTGCTGTGCAAGAGAGTTACTTAAATAAAGGATATCCCATTGTACACGGTTGGGTATTTGACATGAGTACTGGCTTAATCAAAGATTTGAATATTGATTTTAACAAAAAATTAAGACTGATTGCTGAAGTTTATAATTTGGGATTAGACAAAATTTAGTTTAAGCATAGTTCCCAAATATCCCCAGTAGTGCTGTGCTAATATTTATTCACTAGCAATATTACCCTGCATTGCCTTTATTATTAATGCTTCTATCGAAAAGCAAGAAATATATTTTACAAAACTTGACTAATATATTAGTTAGACGTATTATTGTGAATCAATATCAAAATGAGTATCGATTATACCTACTCATTTCTTTTTTAAAATCATTATCAATTTTAAAAATCTCAATTTCCTTCTAGTTTAGACCGATGCCTTTCTGGTATCCTATGTTTATTTTCAAAGAAAATTCTTTTCACAACACACATGTACAACATTGAAGACTTAGAGGTCAGACTTCTTTCTGAACTCAAAGAGATTGCCGAGAATATGGGCATTAGCGATTACAAAAAATTACAAAAAAATGAACTGGTATATAAAATTTTGGATCAACAGGCCATATTGCCAGGGCAAGCTGAACTACCTGAAAAATTAGTGCTGCCAGAAAAAGTAATTATTACAGAAAAAGAATCAGGTGCAGAAAATGAGATTTTGCCCACTATCCTACAGACACCAGTTATGGAGCAACCGATTGAAAACGAATTGAAAAATAGTTCTATAGACAATAAACGTAGGCCTCGTGTAAAAAGAGAGAATGTAAAGGAAAACGAAGTACAGTCAGAAAATGTCACTGAAACTATTCATAAAGACTTAAAGTTGAATGCGAAACAAGATGATTTTTCATTGCCCTCTATAAAATTTGACGAGGCAGAAGTAAAAGAAAAAACAGCTTATGTACGAGAGTTTGAGAAACCAATCAGGTCTTCACGAGAGCAACAGCAGCCTAGAGAGCAAAATATGGCTAGAGAAAGAGACCAACCTCGTGAAAAAGATTTCAACAAAATAAATCCAGGCAATAGCAATGGAATACCTGTAAAAAAGAACAACGGTATTAGTGCATTTAACCACAATATCAAAGAGTTTGATGGGGTGATAGAAAATATTGGTGTATTAGAAATTATGCAAGACGGGTACGGATTTTTGCGCTCGGCTGACTATAACTATCTAGCCAGCCCCGATGATATTTACGTTTCGCCATCTCAAATAAAACTTTTCGGTCTTAAAACAGGAGATACCATAAAAGGACAAATACGACCACCAAAAGAGGGCGAAAAATACTTTGCACTTTTGCGGGTAGAAAATGTAAATGGAAAAACTACTGAAGAAATAAGAGATAGAATTCCTTTTGAATTTTTGACCCCCCTTTTTCCAGAGGAAAAATTGAATTTGAGTGGAAAGTCGGGAATGCTTTCTACTAGAATATTAGACTTGTTTGCCCCCATAGGTAAAGGACAAAGAGGTATGATTGTGGCACCACCAAAATCTGGTAAAACCGTGTTGCTAAAAGAAATAGCCAACGCTATTGCGGCCAACCATCCTGAAGTGTTTTTAATGATTTTGTTGATAGATGAACGCCCAGAAGAGGTGACTGATATGGCAAGAAATGTGAAGGCCGAGGTAATCTCCTCTACCTTTGATGAGCAAGCAGATAGGCATGTAAAAATCACTTCTATAGTGCTAGAAAAAGCAAAACGTATGGTAGAGTGCGGTCACGATGTGGTTATTTTGCTAGATTCTATTACCCGTTTGGCTAGAGCATATAACACAGTAGTACCGTCTTCTGGTAAAATATTATCGGGAGGTGTTGATGCTAATGCATTGCACAAACCGAAACGTTTCTTTGGTGCAGCTAGAAACGTAGAGAATGGTGGTTCACTTACCATCATCGCTACTGCATTGATAGAAACAGGTTCTAAAATGGACGAAGTTATCTTTGAAGAGTTTAAAGGTACAGGCAACATGGAATTGCAATTGGATAGAAAACTTGCCAACAAGCGTGTGTATCCAGCAATAGACGTACCATCGTCTGGCACTAGAAGAGAAGATTTATTGATGGACAAAGATGAATTATCTCGTGTATGGATACTGCGAAAATACATGTCAGATATGACTTCAAATGAAGCCATGGAATTCTTGATAGACAAAATGAAAGGCACTAAAAACAACGATGAGTTTTTGGTATCTATGAATGGATAAATGTGATTTTATTGTCTAAAAAAAGCGGCCTAATGCCGCTTTTTTTTAGACAATAAAATTCTTTTTTTTAAACGTTATTTTCCACTTCTCTTATTTTAAAACAAATACTTTAAAGTATATTTGTTTCCTTTAATTTAAAATACATTTTATTAATCAATTTATTTACGAATGGCAAAAGTTGCTCTTATTACAGGTATTACAGGTCAAGATGGTGCCTATCTAGCTGAATTTTTATTGAAAAAAAATTATAAAGTACACGGTATCAAACGCAGATCTTCACTTTTTAATACCGACCGTATAGATCATCTCTATCAAGACCCACATGAACCCAATGTAAATTTGAAACTGCACCACGGAGATTTGACCGATTCTACCAATTTGATAAGAATTATTCAAGAAGTACAGCCCGATGAAATATATAATTTGGCGGCTATGAGTCATGTGCATGTTAGTTTTGATACTCCAGAATACACAGCCAATGCTGATGGTATAGGCACCCTAAGAATATTAGAAGCCATAAGAATATTAAAACTGGAGAAAAAAACAAAAATATATCAGGCATCTACCAGCGAACTTTATGGTTTGGTGCAGGCAGTGCCACAAAGTGAAACCACCCCATTTTACCCACGCAGCCCCTATGCTGTAGCTAAAATGTACGCTTATTGGATAACAGTAAATTATCGTGAAGCATACAACATGTTTGCCTGCAATGGAATACTTTTTAACCATGAGTCGCCTAATAGAGGCGAAACTTTTGTGACTAGAAAAATTACCAGAGCAGTTTCTAAAATTGCTATGGGGCTACAAGATAAATTGTTTTTAGGAAACCTAGACTCGCAAAGAGATTGGGGGCATGCTAAAGATTACGTAGAAGCAATGTGGCTTATATTGCAACAAGAAAAACCAGAAGATTTTGTGATTGCTACTGGAGTAACTACTCGTGTAAGAGAATTTGTAAGAATGGCATTTGTGGAAGTGGGTATCACAATTGAATTCAGGGGAGAAGGCGTAGATGAGAAAGGATATATAGTAGCCTGTACAAATGAAGAGTATAAAGTAGAAATAGGCAAAGAAGTAGTAGCTGTTGATCCTAGATATTTCCGTCCTACCGAGGTAGATTTATTGATAGGCGACCCTACTAAATCGCAAACACAATTGGGATGGAAGCCTAAATACGATTTGCTAGCACTTGTTCAAGACATGATGCAGGCTGATGTAAAATTGGTAAAAAAAGACAAATATTTGCAAGATGGCAATTTCAAAACCCTTAATTACTTTGAATAATACAGGTTTTCATTTCATAAGCCTGTATCAATTAAATATATCATTCAAAAAAATCTATTCATGATTTTATCTTTTATAAAAAAGATGTCTTTGTCAAAGGCAGCATTTATAGTGATTACAATGGGTACATTGTATTCATGTGTGCCTTATAAAAAGACATTGTTGCTGCGTGCTAAAAATAGCAAGTATCAAGATACCATACCCACCTCACTGACACTATATAAATTACAACCAAATGATATTTTGTCTATTAATGTAAGTAGCTTTAATACCCAAGTAAGTGAATTCTATAACTTGAAAAATGATGGTGGTATAGGTGGATTTTTGGTGAAGAAAAATGGTTATGTAAACATTCCCATGCTAGACAGTATGTACGTGGTGGGAAGCACTATTCTAGAGGTAGAAAAAAAAGTAACATCAGCATTGCAAGAACAAATAAGGATGCCTTATGTAGTAGTACGATTGGTTAATTTTAAAATAGTGTTTCTTGGCGAGGTAGGAGCCCCGGGTGTAATCAATGTAAAGGACAATAGTATCAATATTTTTGAGGCATTGGCAATGGCAGGTAATATTTCCGAATTGGGCAACAACACCAATGTGAAAATAGTGCGAAAAAAGAATAATGAGCAAAGTTATATCATCAAAATTGATTTAACCTCTAAGGACATTATTGGCTCGCCATATTATTTTTTACAGCCCAATGATGTGGTGTATATAGAACCATTGAAAGTAAAAAACTTTAGAACTAACTTCCAAACCTTTAGTGTGGTACTTAGTATGTCCACTTTTGCTATAGTAATATTAAATTTTATAAATAGTTACAATAGAAGATAATAGTATAATTATAAGATAGTTAAGCTGCCTAATGAAAAAGAAAAGACAGGAAATAAGAGAGGATACTATAGATTTTAGGGCTCTGCTCAATAAATTTATATCTAAATGGTATTGGTTTGTAATAGCTGGTATATTTGCCTATGCACTGGCCAAGGCCTACATTCGTTTTTATACTGAACCTGTCTATAGAATATCTGCATCGATGCTTGCCAAAGATGAAAGTGCTGCCATCAAAGGTTTTTCAAATACCGCTTTGAGTAGCTCAAAAAATTTAGGCAACGAGATGGCCATCATCAAATCTTTTGACATGGTATGGCGGGTAATGGGAGAGTTAGATTTTGGTGTTTCCTATTTTCATAAGGGGAAGATACGAACAAAAGAATTGTACAACGATGCCCCATACAAAGTATTATTAGATTCTAGCAATTATCAAATTGTAAATACTCCATTTTACATTACATTTTTGGGTGGCAACAAATTTCGATTGAATGCAAGTATTGCCTCAAATAGTGCCTATGACGTAAATAACAATAAAATAGTAGAATCTAAAACATATTTAACAATTAATGAAGTATTGGAATTTGGAAAACCTTATAAAAATTCAAATATTTCATTTACCATATTTGTTCAAAATCCCTATTTTGTTCAGAACGAAACCAAGCTGTACTTTACTATCAATGATAGGACTAACCTTACTTTGTTCTATAAAAGTAAACTCAATATTGCACAAACAACCAAAGATGCGAGTTTGCTAGAGCTATATACATCTACCCCTTTGCTGGTGAAAGATATAGAATTTTTGAATAAAGTATGCGAGGTGTATGTACAGTATGGTCTAGAAGAAAAAAACTTGCAAGCTACCAAAACCATCAAGTTTATAGATGAGCAACTTGAATCTATTTCCAATTATTTGCGCAATGCAGATGAACAAATGGAGTCTTTTCGTACCAAAAATAAAATTGCAGATGTAGATAAATCTACCAAATTGGCTTATACCAAGCTAGAGGGACTAGAAGCACAGAAATCATCCATCATGCTCAATATAAAATATTATCATTACATTTTAGAATATATTCAAACCAATAAAGACATCAAATCTATAGTAGCACCTTCTGCAATAGGTATTGGTGATCCATTGTTGAGTAGTTTAATATCGCAACTTATTTTACTAAAATCAGAAAGGGTAACCATAGAGTCTAGTTCTACTAAGAAAAACCCTGTGCTACAAAATTTGGACGAGAAAATTTCAAATGTAAAACAAACACTCGAAGAAAATATCAGAAATATTATCAGCGGTACAGAGCTTACACTTAAAGATTTGAATAACCGTATTGCCGAAATCGAGGAAAAGCTAGAGCTATTGCCTCAGACAGAGCGGCTATATATGGAGGTGCAGCGAAAATATAACCTGAACGATAACCTGTACACTTATTTACTAGAAAAAAGAGCCGAAGCTGCTATCTCTAGAGCTTCAAGCACACCCGATGCACGCATACTAGACAAGGCACGCCAACAAACATCGCCACAGATTGCGCCCAAAACCAATCTAATCTTTACCTCATTTTTTATGATAGCGTTGTTGATTCCACTAGTGGTGATTATCATCAGCGATTTCTTGAACAATAAAATTATGAGCAAGGCAAATCTAGAGTCGATTACAGATTTGCCCATCTTGGGTATTATAGGTCATAGCAAAATAAAATCTAACCTAGCGGTGCTAGACAAACCAAAGTCTGGTATTGCAGAGGCATTTAGGTCTATTCGTATCAATATGAATTACCTTGCCCCAGACAAAGAAAAGAAAGTAGTAGCCATTACTTCTTCTATAAGTGGCGAGGGAAAAACATTTTGCTCTATTAATCTAGCTTCTATACTTGCACTATCAGGATATAAAACAATATTGTTGGGAGCAGATTTGAGAAAACCCAAAATATTTGACGACTTTGGGTTCAATAACTTAAAAGGGATAAGCACCTTTTTGGCGGGCAAAGCCAAAATAGACGAAATTATAAACAGAGCAAAATTTGATAACTTGGATGTAATGCTTGCTGGCCCTGTACCGCCTAACCCTGCTGAGTTGCTGAGCAACCCACGTATGGACGAGTTGATGACTGAGTTAAAATTAAGGTACGATTATGTGGTGATAGATACCCCCCCAATTGGTCTAGTAGCCGACTGTTTTATGTTGATGAAATATTCAGATATAAATATTTACATTGTACGCCACGGCTATACCGAAACTAGGTTGCTAGAAAAGGTAGATAGCATGTACGAGGAAGGGAAAATAACCAACATGAACATCATTATCAATGATTTGGTAGATAAAGATGCTAAATACGGCTATGGATATGAATATGGCTATGGCTATTACAATGGCTATGGATACTACGAGGAAGACGATGATAGCACCATTACGGCAGTAAAAAAATTCATAAAGAAATTTATCAAAGGAAGAAAAAGCTAGTTGATTCTATCAGTGCAATCCAATATGAAGCAGATAAAATATACACTATCGAAATGCGTGATTGTACTGCTGTTGTGTATGGCTGTTGATAATTGTCTTCATGCACAGGGTATGGAAGATGCAAAATGGTGGATGGGGGTAAAGGCTGGGGTAAATTTTGGTAGAGTGGGTGTGTCAGAAAAATATTCGGTATTTGAATATTTGACGGCCAGTACCAATAGTACCGAGAAGGTATATGGAAGTATCTTTAAAAATGCTGGGCCTAGTCTTGCATTTACCGTTGCTTATTCTATTACCCCTAATATATCTGTGAGTGTACAGCCAGGGTATTTAAGCTATCATTTTTTATATACTACTTCCTACAGATGGAAAGATACTTTAAAAAATGAAAATATCTTGAACAATGAGTTGAAAACAAAATTACACTACATAGAATTGCCTTTGTTGCTACGCTACGAATATTCAGTAGGTAAGGTGCAACCACACCTGCAAGCTGGTGCTTACTACGGCTTTTTATTGAATGGTAAAAAGACAAGTACAGCAGAAGAAAAGTTTAAAGACGCTGCTGGAGAATCTAGTCTGGGTACTACAATAGAAGATTACAATGTAAACCAATTGTATATTCATTCTCAATATGGCGTAATAGGTGGTGTTGGGGTTTCTGTGGATTTGAATTATTTTCGATTGTCGCTTGAATGCAACTATAGGTATGGGCTAAACAACATAACCAATCGTAAAAATCGCCTAGAACAGCAGCGCATGATTAATGGCAGCTACGATGTACCTGATGATATAAAACTGCAAAATTTAGAATTTTCACTACACTGTGCTACGCCATTGGATTTTCTCATTCACACCCCAGGAATGTCGGGCAAGCCAGGTAAAGTAAGGAGAAGATAACTAAAACAATATAAGGCATGCAAATGGTAGTTAAATATTTATTTCCCCTAATACTACTAGTAGCCATGCTTGTGGGCTGCGATGTAAAAAATAACAAAGTAGATCCAGCTATGGGGTTTACCAAAATTTACGACATAGATTCTGCCGAGGCCAATCATGTGCCATTAGACATTTGCCAGTTGCCCGACGAAGGTTTTATTTTTTTAGGCTACAACCTGCAAGGAGAAGCCAAAACGATGGTGGTGAGAACCGATAAAGATGGCAAATTGCTTTGGTCCAAAACCTTTAGTCAATATTTAAGCCCGGTCTCTGATTTGATGAAAATTGGCAATGATTATTATTTTGTTTCGGCTAGGGCATTGACATTTGAAATATTAATTTTAAAAGTAAACGATGCTGCCCAAACTGTAGAGGAGGTAAAGGCACTAGATGAGAGTAAAAAACCACTTGCTGCATGTGCAACACCTGACGGTGGTTTATTAATACAAGCATACGACTATCCCAATGCACAAACGGTATTGTTAAAACTTAATGCTTCATTTGCTCTTGACAATAATTTTAGCCTTGATGGCAAAGCAGAATTTGACATCAGCCAGCTAGATTTGATGGATGACAGAATCAACAATCATTTTACTTTTCAAGGCACTAGGTTGCCATTTTTTGTTAGTTATATTGGTCAATCATCGGCAACTAATTATGTGTTGAATGGCGTTGTGGAGTATGACATTGCCTTGATTGCGGTAAACCCTAAGACAGGCGAAAGAGCAGGAACTATAGATGGCAATAGATATAAAAAATGTGTGTCTAGTTTTACTTTTTTGGGTGGTGGTAGGGCAGCATTATCCAAATTTGAAGATGTAAATAATTTTTTAATCCCCACCTTCAACACCAATGATTTTAGTAGTGGTAGTACCATTAATATTTCAGATTTAACAAGTGTACCTAAGCCCGAAATTGTGGCAAATAGCCAAATTAAATCTAGGTTGGCCACTCTGAAAGGGCGAAAGCTGGTAGTCTATATTGCCGAATTGAAAAATAATACTGTTGGATTCTTTGCGTACGATGCTGCTAATGGTAGTTTTGCTGGTGCTAGGTATTTTGGCAGTACCTATCCTTATAAAAATGGTAGTTTGGTTACTACAACTGATGGCGGTATGGCTGTGCTGTGTCAAACTTTTGCTGCTGGACGTTTTGGACGTATGTGTCTTTTTAAATTGTCAAAAAATCAGGCCGAGGGATTTATAAATTAACATGTGCAATTTATCAGTAATGATTAGTATCAAAATAAACGAGAAAATCTTCTATTCAAATATGCATTAACGAGCAAATAAAATAATGATGTAATGTGGTAACATTTATATAAAAATCAACTTATTTTCTTCCCATTTTTTTGATTGAAGGTAGTAAATATAACCTTGATTTATAACCAATGGCGACTGTATGTTGTTGCTGTACAATTGCCCCGTGCCAAGCCCTTGGGGGAAATTATGGGTTTCTTTTAATGCGGTGTATTGACATATTGCATTTAGCCCAATATTAGACTCAAGAGCCGACGTAAGCCACCACCCTATATTATGGGCTTCTGCCATCTCTATCCATTCGTTGCACGCAGCAAAACCGCCTAGTAGTGATGGTTTCAAAATAACGTACGCTGGTTTTGTTTCTAATAGCAAATGCAATTTATTCTTTTTTACGCCTATCAATTCTTCGTCTAGGGCAATAGGAATAGGGCTTTCACCACATAGTTTTGCCAATTGGAGATATTGCTTGGGTTTTATAGGTTGCTCTATCGAATGAATATCAAATGCAGCCAATCGTTTTAGTTTTTTCAATGCCTCATTGGCCTCCCAAGCACCATTGGCATCTAGCCTCAATGTAATTTCATCGGCACTATATCGGGAACGGATATGTGCCAATAAATCGAGTTCGTCTTCAAAATCTATGGCTCCTACTTTCAGTTTTATGCAACGATAGCCTTGTTGTATTTTGTCAGCAACCTGTGCGAGCATGCTGTCTTTACTGCCCATCCATACCAATCCATTAATAGCAATTCCTTTTTCATGAAGCGAAAAATCATTTGCATAGAGGATTCTATTTCCTCCATTTTCTATATCGGCAATGGCAGTTTCTAGGGCAAATTGTAGGCTGGGCAAATGGCTGAAAGTTGCATTTTGAAGTTGATGCTTTACCTCTATCAAAGAAATATTTTTTGTATTGGAAAAATCAAAAAGGCAATTTTCTAAAACATTTACATCATCTATACTTAAGCCAGGCAAGGGCGAGGCCTCGCCTAGACCATATAGTTTAGGGTCGGCTACAGAAGTCAATTTTATAAACCAGCTTGTTTTTTGATGCAATACGCCTCGAGACGTTCCTGCCTCAAAATTGAAATCTAAAACATATTTATAGTATTTAAAGCTAATATCCATAGGGGATGTAGAGTGTGTGTGGTGTTATTTATTTTTATAATGCGCTATTAATTCATTTAAAATTATAGATTATTATTCAAAGCATATTTTTTACAATACATTTTTTCTCTATTTTTAACGTGTATTATTTTTAACATTCAAATTTAGCAACCAATGGCGGAGCAAGCAGAATTAATAGTAGGAGGCAAAACCTATCCTTTCCCAGTAATAGTGGGTACTGAAAATGAAAAAGCAATAGATATTGGCAAACTTCGTGATACCACTGGCTACATCACTTACGATGTGGGTTATAAAAATACAGGAGTTACCAAAAGTGCCATCACCTATTTGGATGGAGAAGAAGGAATATTAAGATATAGGGGTTACCCAATTGAGCAATTGGCTTCTCAGTCAAATTTTTTAGAAGTAGCCTACCTTCTTATTTACGGCGAGCTGCCTACCAAAGAGCAGTATGCCCAATTTGACAAACACATCGACGATCATTCCATGATTCATGAAGATGTGAAAACAATATTAGATGGTTTCCCATCCTATGCTCACCCTATGGGCGTGCTGTCTTCATTGATTTGTTCGCTTACCGCATTTTACCCCGAATCGCTTAACCCTAATGCTTCAGAAAAAACCATCAACGATTCTATCATTCGATTGATAGCAAAGATGCCAACGATGGTGGCTTGGGCTTATAAAAAATCTAAAGGTCGCCCTGTAAATTACCCTATTCGCAGTCTAGAGTATTGTGCCAATTTTATGCACATGATGTTTGCCAACCCTAATGAAATATACGATGTAGATCCCGTAGTTTCAGAAGCGTTGAATACTTTATTGATTCTTCATGCAGACCATGAGCAAAACTGTTCTACCTCTACAGTGCGTATTGTAGGCTCGTCGATGGCTAGCTTGTATGGCTCTATATCTGCTGGTATCAATGCCCTTTGGGGGCCACTACATGGTGGTGCCAATCAAGAAGTAATAGAAATGCTAGATGCTATCAAAGCCGATGGTGGCGATACGCAAAAATGGATTGCCAAAGCAAAAGACAAAAACGACCCCTTCCGATTGATGGGTTTTGGGCATAGGGTTTACAAAAACTTTGACCCTAGAGCAAAAATCATCAAGAAGGCTTGCGATGATATATTGGAAAAATTAGGCGTAAATGACCCAATTCTTTCTATCGCTAAGGAATTAGAAGCAGCAGCGTTGAAAGATGAATATTTTGTAGAAAGAAAATTATATCCCAATGTGGATTTTTATTCTGGTATCATCTACAGAGCATTGGGAATACCTACCAACATGTTTACAGTAATGTTTGCCCTAGGTCGCCTACCAGGCTGGATAGCTCAGTGGAAAGAGCTAAGAGAAACGAAAGAGCCAATAGGCAGGCCACGCCAAGTTTATGTAGGTCACAATTCTAGAGATTATGTGGCTATGGATGCAAGAAAATAATGCATTGTAATTGTTACAAAAAAGGATTCACTAATTGGTGAATCCTTTTTTTGTGCTTTTTACTTTTTCCATTGGATTAATTGACACACGCTCCATTGTTTTTATCGTCTGCTGGAGTGATAAAACTTAGCTTCCCATCTTTGCCCTCGGCCATCAATATCATGCCTTGCGAGGGTATGCCTTTTATTTCTCTTGGTGCTAGGTTGGCCAGCAAACATACTTTTTGGCCAATGATATTTTCTGGTTCATAATGTTCGGCAATACCACTAACAACGGTGCGCTGGTCTAGCCCTGTGTCTAATTTAATTTTCAATAATTTTTTGGTTTTAGGAACTTTTTCAGCTTCCAAAATAGTAGCCACACGAATGTCCATTTTACCAAAATCGTCGAAGGCTATTTCGGGCTTTGCCTCTGCAAGTACAGCATTGGCAAGGTCGTTGTCAATTTTTGTCTGTTCTAGCTTTTGCAATTGTGCAGCTATAGCATCGTCTTCAATTTTATCAAAAAGCAAAGTAGGTTCGGCAAGTAGTGTACCATTCATCAATAAATTTGAATTGCCAGCATCTGCCCATTTATTTGGCGATAAGCCTAGTTGTAGGTTTAATTTTGCAGCCGTAAATGGTAAAAACGGTTCGCAAACTATGGCCAGATTAGCGGCTATTTGCAAGCTCAAATTTAAAATTGTTTTTACCCTCTTTTCGTCTGTTTTTATCAGTTTCCAAGGTTCTGTTTCTGCCAAATATTTATTGCCAGTACGTGCCAAATCTATCATAAGTGCTAGAGCTTCACGAAAGTGGTAGTTTTCTATAGCTTCGGCAATTTGTGGAGGATATTTTTTTAAATCTTCTATCAGTTGCAAATCTATGGGCTGTAGGTCTTGTGTAGCGGGAACTTTGCCTTCAAAATATTTGTGTGTAAGCACCACGGCACGGTTTACAAAATTGCCAAAAATAGCCACCAGTTCGTTGTTGTTGCGTGCTTGAAAATCTTTCCAGGTAAAGTCGTTGTCTTTTGATTCAGGTGCATTGGCACATAACACATACCTTAGTACATCTTGTTTGTGGCGAAATTCTTCAAGGTATTCGTGCAGCCATACTGCCCAGTTGCGAGAGGTAGATATTTTGTTTCCTTCCAAATTCAAGAACTCGTTTGCAGGTACATTTTCGGGCAATATATAACTGCCTTCTGCCTTTAGCATGGCGGGGAATATGATGCAATGAAACACAATATTGTCTTTACCTATAAAATGTACCAGCTTGGTGTCTTCGTTTTTCCAATACACCGTCCAGTCTCTAGCAATGGGGTTGTCGCCCAATCCCGATGCCCAGTCTTTGGTAGCCGATATATAGCCTATTGGTGCATCGAACCATACGTATAGCACTTTCCCTTCGCTATTGGGTAGTGGTACAGGTACGCCCCAGTCCAAATCTCTGGTCACAGCTCGTGGCTGTAGGCCTTGGTCTATCCAAGACTTGCACTGCCCATACACATTGCTTTTCCATTCTTTGTGACCTTCTAAAATCCATTCTCTTAGCCAAGGCTCGTACTGGTCTAGGGGCAAGTACCAGTGTTTGGTAGTTTTTAATATAGGTGCTGCACCACTCAAAGTAGATTTTGGGTTGATGAGCTCTGTAGGGCTTAGGGTCGAGCCGCACTTCTCGCACTGGTCGCCGTAGGCATTTTCATTGCCACACTTTGGGCAAGTGCCAGTAATGTATCTATCGGCTAGAAATTGATTTGCCTTTTCGTCAAAATACTGCTCTGTAGTCTGCTCTATAAATTTGCCATTTTCATAAAGTTTGGTAAAAAATTCTTGCGAGGTATCAAAGTGTACTTGTTTAGAGGTGCGAGAATAGATGTCGAACGAGATACCTAACTCTTGAAACGATTTGCTGATGATGCCGTGGTACTTGTCCACTATAGCTTGTGGCGTAGTGCCTTCTTTCTTTGCACGTATGGTAATGGGTACACCATGCTCATCAGACCCGCCTATAAAAAGCACATCTTCGCCTTTAGAGCGTAGGTATCGGGCATAAATATCGGCAGGAATATAAACACCTGCCAAGTGGCCAATGTGCACCGGGCCATTGGCATAGGGTAGGGCAGAGGTGATGGTATATCGATTGAATTTTTTAGTACTCATGTGGTAGTTATAATTTTGATAATTGTATATCCTTTTATAGTAATGCCTATCAGTAGGCAGCTACATTGTGTTCATTTTTTTATTCAAAAAACAAATATAGAATTTTGTGGCGTAATCTTAACTTTGCACAAACGAATAAGCCATTGAGAGAAATTATTACAAGCACCCAAAACGCTAAAATAAAAAACATAGTACTGCTGATAGAGAAATCTAGCGAACGCCGAAAACAACAATTGATGGTGGTAGAGGGTGCTAGGGAAATAGGGCTATCGCTACAAACGGGGTTGAAAGCCGAGGCACTTTATTGTTGTGTAGAAATTTTTTCTCTAGAAAGTGAAATTATAAGAAACACGCTGTCCGCACAAGGCTGTAACATAGTTGAAGTAAGCAAAAATGTGTTTGATAAAATTGCTTTTCGTGAAAATTCTGATGGGTTGGTACTCGTTGCTAAACCCAAATTTTTGACCTTGCAAGATTTGCAATTGTCGGCTACACCACTGATAATAGTATTAGAAAGTGTAGAAAAGCCAGGCAATCTAGGGGCAGTGCTGCGTACAGCCGATGCTGCAGCCGTAGATGCCGTAATAGTTTGCGACCCCAAGTGCGATATATACAACCCCAATGCCATTAGGTCTAGTGTGGGCTGTGTGTTTACCAATCAAATAGTGACAGCCACTTCGGAAGAAGTTTTGGCATGGTTAAAGGCTAAACGCATCACCCCTTATGCTGCTGCCCTTACTGCTACCGACTATTACCATAAAACGAATCTTAATGTAGCTACCGCACTTGTTTTTGGCACAGAAGCCTACGGGCTTACCAATTTTTGGCTACAACAAGCACCTCAAATCAAAATTCCTATGGCAGGAAAGATAGATTCATTGAACCTTTCTAACAGTGTAGCCATTATGGTATTTGAAGCTTTGAGACAAAGAGGCAATTAGGGATAGGGAATTTTGATATATGATGTGGGTAATTTTTGTGGACTTAACGATGTAAAATAGTATAAAAGTAGTAGAATTATAATGAATATACTTTTATTCATTCACTTCATGACAATAAGAGAAAGCATTGAAAAGATAAATCAGAAAAGGAATCTTATCGTAAATGAGTTGCAATACTGGGCTGAGACATTTGATATCGAAACTGATGAAGAAGGAGAACCTTCTGACAAAGCCTTTAATCATATTACAAAGCTTGCTCGAAATCTAAAAAACGATATTTGTTCAGATAAGGATTATGAAGATATTATTTTTCATATTTACCAAATTAATTACAACGAAATAATCATAGCATTATGAAAATAGCAAAACCATTTTTAAAATGGGCGGGCGGTAAAAGCCAACTTATTAAAGATATTGCATAAAATGAATTTAACTTTTAACACAAATTTGGCAGAAGGATATACAAGTAATTCTCAAATCGCAAGACTTCTAACTGAAAATTGGGTTTTGAATAATTCGTATTGCCCCAGTTGTGGTGATTTGCCATTAAATGAATTTGAAAACAATCGCCCTGTTGCTGATTTTTATTGTAAAAAATGTTCCGAAGAATTTGAATTAAAAAGCAAAAGTGGCAAATTATCAAATACAATTACTGATGGTACTTACTCTACTATGATAGAAAGAATTAATTCTGATAATAACCCGAATTTCTTCTTCCTAACTTATACAAAACAATGGACAGTTAATGATTTTCTCATAATTCCCAAACAGTTTTTTACACCTGAAATTATTATTAAACGTCCGCCATTATCAGAAACTGCAAGAAGAGCAGGTTGGGTTGGTTGTAACATTGACATTTCAAAAGTTGCAGATGCTGGAAAAGTATTTTTGGTTAAAAATGCTCAAACTGTTAATCTAGAACTGGTAAAAGAAACTTTCAACAAAACACTATTTTTAAGAACAAAAAGCAAAGATGCAAAAGGTTGGATTTTAGATGTTATGAATTGTGTGGATTTGATTAAAAAAGAAATATTTACACTTGATGAAATCTACAAATTCGAGCAAAAACTAAAAACTAAATACCCCAACAATAATTTTATCAAAGACAAAGTCAGGCAACAATTACAGCTTTTGCGTGATAAAGGAATTATTGAATTTGTTGGTCGTGGAAATTATAAAAAAATAAGTTATGGAAATATTCAAAATTGAAATTCAAGAGTTCTTATCAAGAATTGTTGAAGTAGAGGCAAACTCTAGTGATGAGGCGGATTCTAAAGTAAGGGAAATGTATCGTAAAGAAGAAGTAGTTCTAGATTACGATGATTATGTATGTACAGAAATTAAAGAATATATAGAATAAATTAACGACTTACAGAAACCTTTTTAATCTTCAAAACCTACCTCTCCTCATGATACCCAAACAAAAGTACGAAATAGTAAAACCCATTTTCAACGCAGCGGCGGCCAATGAACTTTCAAAAAATTCTTTAGCATCACATTTAGGCATTGAATTTATTGAAATCAACGCCGATTTTATTGCTGCAAAAATGCCTGTTGATGCTCGCACGCAGCAACCTTATGGCTTGCTCCATGGCGGGGCATCGGTGGTGCTTGCAGAGACACTTGGTAGTTATGGCAGTGCTTGCCATATAGATTTAGAAAAGCAATTTGCCGTAGGTTTAGAAATTAATGCCAACCATGTTAAAAGTGCGAGTAGTGGATTTGTCTATGGCAAGGCTTCACTCATTCACAAAGGGAGAAAAACGCATATTTGGGAAATACGCATTACCAACGAAGCAGAGCAATTGGTCTGCATCAGTAGGCTTACGGTTGCTATTTTGGATAAGGGGTAAATAGTGTGTGATATATGCTACAATAACAAAAATAAAGGCATATTAGAAAAGTTACGTAGAATATTTTTATTTTTACACGTAAAATCATAATGCGATGAATACCAAACTTACTTTAAATCTCAATACTGAAATCATAGATGATGCTAAAACTTATGCTAAAAGTCATAAAGTTAGTTTATCAAAATTGATAGAAAATTATCTCCATGCGCTGACTAGGGAATCTAAACAAAAATCTTCCCCTAGCCCGCTTGTAGAAAGTCTAACTGGTATAATTCCAATCGATTATGATGAAAAAAAAGAATATAGAAATTATATTGATCAAAAGTATTTATAAATGGAAAAGGTATTTGTAGATACTAATATTGTAATAGATCTTCTGGCCAAAAGGACTCCATTTTATAAACATGCTCAAGATTTATTTACGTTAAGCGATAAAAAAGAAATTCTGCTTCAAATTTCCTCATTGACCTTTGCGAATGCCTACTACTCGATTGTAAAGCATTATAAATCTGTAGATGCAAAAAAATATTTGTCAAAGTTTAAAGTTTTAGTTAACATTTTGCCTTTAGAAGACAAAGCGATTGAATTAGCATTGGCATCCGACTTTGAAGATTTTGAGGATGGTTTACAATATTTTATAGCCATGGATTACGAAGCAGACATCATCATTACTAGAAACAAAAAAGATTTTAAAAATGCTAAAATTCCAGTGATGACTGCGGAGGAATATTTGAAACGCTAACTGGTAAGTATTTCTATTTACTAGAATAATATCTATATATAAAATTAAAAAGTTGCGAGTAAATTGTACTAATTAATGTACATTTAAGTGTACATATACTTCAAAACATAATTATTCATGAAAGCAATAACAATTTCCACTTTAAGAAGAGGAATGAAAGAATATTTCGATTATGTATCCAAATCTATGGAAGTTATCATAGTGCCTAGAAGTAAAGAGAATGAAGCGGTTGTAATTATGTCTATACAAGAATATAATTCACTATTAGAAACTGAACATCTTTTATCAACAAAAAAGAATCGTACCAGAATTCAAGAATCGATTGATCAAATGACACAAGGAAAAACTGTAGCATTCAATTTAGAGTAAAATGATAATTGAATTTACAGCCCACGGGTGGGAAGACTTCAATTATTGGTTGGAAAATGATGAAGATGTTGTTAAAAAAATAAAGGAATTAATTAAATCAATTCGGCAGGAACCATTCAAAGGAATAGGAAAACCTGAGCCTCTGAAATTTGGACTAAAAGGGTTTTGGTCAAGAAGAATAACTGGAGAACATCGTGTGGTTTATGGTATAAATGGAGTAAAAGGAATTGACCAAAAATGCACAATCATTTCCTGTAGATTTCATTATGATGACAAATAAATTTCCTTTTAAAGCATTTTATGTCTGTTAATTATGCAAAATAAATTTGTGCTTATTTTTTTTCGCAGAATTTCACAACCTGATTCCAATACATTTATTTCATGAAATTTATTCTAGCTTATTTATCAATGACCCTTTGGTGGAATTTTTCCACTGCCCAAACCCTAAAACTAGAAACAGCTTTACAAAAAGGACATACCGAAGCGGTAAAATGTGTGCAATATAGCCCCGACGGCAAATACTTGCTTACTGCTGGGAGAGATAAATCTGTTATTCTATGGCAACTATCCACTGGCCGCCAAATACGTACTTTTCTAGGGCATACCAGCACCATCAATACCATAGCATTTGCCCCCGATGGTAACAAATTTGTGTCAGGCGGTAGCGACAACCTAGCCATGGTTTGGGATGTAGCAACGGGCGAACTGCTACATACTTTTTCTGAACATGTGGAACGCATCACTTCAGCACAATTTAGCCCTGATGGCAACCTTGTTGCAACTGGTGGCTACGACGATTCGGTGCTGGTTTGGCAATGGCAAACGGGAAATATCATTAAAAAAATTCCCTGCAATTCCGACAAAGGTTTGGGGTACGGTGTCAGTATCTCTTTTAGTGAAGATGGTAAGCAAATAGCAATAGGCAACGACAACAAAACTACAGAGGTTTGGAACTTGACCAATGTTGAAAAAATAAAATCATTGCGATACGAGGCAGAGGGATGGAGCGGTGGCAGTGCCAATAAATCTGTTTTCATAGGCAACTCATTGTACATGTCCTCCAATCATGCAGGCATATATCAGTGGAATACTGGTAGCTGGAAACCTGAAATGGTGCTGGAAGAGAAAATTACTGAATGCAAATCTTTTTCAGCCAATAAAAAATATATAGCCGCCTGCATGGAAGATGTGGTGAAAGTATGGAATACGCAAAGTTCAAAACCACTTCATATACTTAAAAACGACTCGCTGCACTACAACGGTATGGCACTAAGCCCCGATGATAAAACGTTTGTACTTGTTGGCGACAGTAAAATAATAGAATTGTATAGCCTTGCTACAGGCAAATTGGTGCAGACATTGAAAGGAGTGTTCAACGAAGCTAATAACGATGGGCTGCACCTAGATTATAATTCCCGATGGGATTATTATTTGGCAAATTATATTGCTCACAAAACTACCTTTGTCCTAAGCCCTGATGGCAAGTACATAGCTAAAGGTAAAGTAGGTTCAGATGTGCTGTTGATAGATTTGAACAATGGAAAAATAGTGAAAGAGTTAAAAGGCCATCAAAAAGTTGTGCTAGGTTTTGAGTTTAGCCCCGATGGGAAATGGTTGCTCACAGCCAGCGGCGACCATACAGCAAAATTATGGGAAGTGGCCACAGGCAAGGTAAAGCAAACCTACAAAGGTCACGAACAATTAGTATTCGAGGCACACTTTAGCCATGACATGCAGTACATTATTACCAGCAGCTGGGATGCTACAGTAAAATATTGGCACTTAGAAACAGGAAAAATGTTGGCATCATATCCGTTTGAAAATGGCTCGGCATACAGCGTGGCATTTACTGCCAATGACGCCTATTTTATTGCCGCAGGATTAGATAAAAAGCTAAGAATGGTAGAGCTAGATAGCAAACAAGAAGTGAGAAACTTCATAGGCCACACCGAGGTAATGCAAACAGTCGCCGTAAGCCCCGATGGCAAAACACTGCTAAGTGCTGGCTGGGATGGCAAAGCCAAAATATGGGACATAGCCTCTGGTTTGCAAACGTATAAGATTGCAGCCCATATCGACAAGGTTTGTGCTGTAGCCTACGACCAGCAAGGCGATTGGTTTGCCACTGGTGCAGCCGACCGTACTATTAAATTATGGGAAACTAAAACAGGTAAAGCAATCAGTACACTAGCAGGGCATACGAGTGCAGTATCTTGTGTGGCATTTACTGCCGATAAAAAGTATTTGATATCTTCCAGTATTGATGGCATCATCAAAATATGGGATTTGAAAACATTCAAGGAGAAGGCCACCTACATTACCGTAGGCAGCAAAGACTGGATAGTAAAAACACCAGAAGGCTACTTCGATGCTACCGAAAAAGTAAAGGACTACCTGTTTTTTATACGTGGCAAAGAGAGCTTCTCTATTGACCAATTTTTTGATGAATTTTACAAGCCCAAATTGATGAAGAAGATATTAAGTCAAGCTGGTAATGAAGATTTTAATGGTAGTGTGGTTGAAAAAATTGACAAATATCCACCACCAACCATAGAATTTAAAACCGCAACAGTCAATGAAAAATCTACCATATCGGCACAAACCATTCAATTAAAAGTGATAGACAATGGAGGTGGTATAGACGAAGTAAAATTTACACACAATGGCAAACGAATTCCTAGTGAAAAAGCAGGCATGGAAAGAGGGGCTAGACAAGGCAATGTCATCAATATGTTTTTCAATGTATCGCTACAGCCTGGAACTAATCAAATAGTGGTATCGGCATATAGCAAGGGTAGAATAGAGTCTAAACCCTATTCCAAAAATTATTATTATCAGAATGAAGAAAAAAAATCTACTTGCCACCTGTTTGCAGTAGGCATAAACCAGTACAAAAATGCAAACATGAGTTTGAATTACGCCTTTGCCGATGCCAAGGATTTTGCAGAAACTATTGCCAGCAAAAGTGGTGCATTATTTACCGATGTCATATTGTATCAACTTTTTGACCAAGAGGCTACCAAGAAAAATATCATTGATAAATTGGTAGAATTGTCAAATACAATAAAACCCGAAGATGTATTTATATTTTACTACGCTGGGCATGGCAGTATGATGAACGAGAAGTTTTACTTCATACCCACTGATATTACTAGGCTGTACGAGGAAGAATCGTTACAAAGAGATGCTATCTATGCTGGCGATATGCAGGAAATACTACAAAATATCAAAGCCCTAAAACAAGTCATGGTCATTGATGCTTGCCATTCTGGAGCGTCGGCAGAAATGCTTGCTACCCGTGGCGGTGGCGAGGAAAAGGCCATCGCCCAACTTTCTCGTAGTGCGGGCATACATATATTGGCATCGGCAGGTAGCGAGCAGACCGCAGGAGAGTTTAAAACGTTAGGCCATGGCATATTTACGTTTGCCTTGCTCAATGCCCTTAATGGAGAGGCTGATGGTTCGCCCAAAGATGGTAAAATAACGGTTTATGAATTAAAATCTTACCTCGACGACAAAGTACCCGAACTAACCAATTTGTACAAAAATTCCACTCAGTATCCTCATACATTTTCAAAAGGCAATGATTTTCCTATAGTGCTGGAAAAGTAGTCATTGTAAAATGTTTTTATTTGGCATCCAATATCATAGGTGTAGATTTGCCACTGCCGCCCAGTACTATTATTTTAGCATTGGGCGAGGTTTGAATTGCTTTTATCATTTCGTATTGCAGTTGTTTATCGCTTAGGCCGGTGCTTAATATTTTTTGATAATCGGCAATGCCTTGAGCTTCTACTCTTTTACGCTCGGCTTCCTGTTTTTCTTTTTGCAGTACAAATTCCATTTTTTGCGCATCTTGCTCTGCATTTATTTTCGATTCTATAGTGGTTTTTACAGAGGCTGGCAAAGTAATATTACGAACCAGTAACTGTTCGAGTATAAAGCCTCTCTTTTTAAAATCACTTTCAATAGATTTAAAAATTCGATTTTGAAACTCATCTCTTTTTTTAGAATATAGCGACACAGCATCGTAATACACAGCATTATCTCGCACTTTGGTACGTGTTAGTGGTCTAATGATTACATTGGTATAATCAGTCCCTATTTCACGCAAAATTTGTGGTGCTTCAGTTGCCTTCATGCTGTACAATACGGTAAGGTCAATAATTACCTCTAGCCCATCGGCCGAAAGTACTCTTATGGCATCATCGCCAGATACATCGCCCTCGTCGTGTTTAGAAGACATGGTGTAATTTTGAGTTTTAATATTGAATTTGGCAACATCATAGAGCGGATTTACAAAATTTAACCCACTAGTTAATATTTCAGATTCATTTACCTTACCAAACATTTTCTTGACACCCACCTCGCCTGGCTCTATCTGTACAAAGCACATAGAAAGTACACCTAGTAAAAAAATGATAAAGGAAGATACTTTTAAAATACCACCAGATTTGCCATTTGCATTTTTAGTCACCTGACCTATAACTACGGAAGCAATGAAAACAATGACGCTTAAAACAATGAGTAACATAAGGATTGATGTTAAATAATGAAAAATTTGAAAATACTGTATAAATGTAAGCAATGATACAATAACAATTGCATCATCATCTAATATATGTCTATTGTGTTTTATTTGTTAGAATATTTCATTTTTCACGTTGGTCAATTGCAAAAAAGGCATACCAGTAGAAAAATATTTTTTAATCATCAAACTTTAAAGTAATACTTTAATTGCTACTTGATTTTTATTTTGCTATATCATTATTTCAAGACCATATTTAAGAAAATATAATCATAAAAATCAATTTTATACTTTTTAGGAAATGAAATACATCATTGTAGAACGCATTTTTAGGCTGTTTTTAGTTGTTTTAAGACAAGGGCTAGGGTGGGAGTGGAGTTGATTAATTTTTGTAAAGATAAAATAGTACAATTTTTAAATTAATAAACTATTGCTTTGTTTGTATATGTTTAAGTAATTCTTTTAAAGTTAATTATATTTAATTTTTATTTGTTTTTTATAAAACTTTATTGTTTGTTTGTAGGTATAAAGTACAAAATAAACTCTAATTATATGTTCTATGAAAGTTTTTATATTGATATCCGTGGCTTCTTTAGCTTTGCTTATGTCTTGTACAAGTATGTACAAATACTCATCAATAAAAAAGGATAAGTTTAAAGAGCAAAAAATTGCACATTTCAATTATATTCCCGAAGAGCTTGCCGAATAATCAAGCTTATTTGTGGGTATATTGAATATAGAATGGTATATAAAATGCCTGTTTAATAATTGCTTATATATCATAATCACCAATAATTAAAAGAGG
>JAAFID010000270.1 GCA_013297765.1 Cytophagales bacterium
CGCCATCGACAATGTTGCCTTTTAACTTAATGGTAATGTCTTTATTTCTCTCTACTACCGTGGGTAGGATGAGGCCATTAGACGCTAAGTTTATGGGCAAGGTAGATAGGTTTTCTGTAGTATTAAATAATTTGACATTGGAATTGCCATTAAACCCTAGCCCCACATTTTGGCTAGGTAAGGTGGGGAAATACATATTACTTAATTTTTGATAAGTGGAGTCCTGTGTGCGGAAGGGCACTATGGTATCGTTGATAGACACTGTTCCTATGTTTTGAAGCTTAGCATCTGCCGCATAAAACTGAGCAGCAAAAAAATCTAAACTTGCAATATATTCGCCAGAAACATTAGGAATTTTCAAATTATATACCGTACTGATACCATACGTTATCAGTCCATCCAAATCTTTAGGTATATCGCTTTCACGTTTACCAGTACTCGCCATTATTTCATCTATCGCACTAGCAGGAGTTTTACCTTTATTTGATGGAGTACTTGGTGTGTCGCTTGGTGCTACTTTATCTTCTTTTTTACAGCCAGCAAAAAAGACAAGCGATGAAACAATGACCAAATAGGTTAATTTTTTCATGATATGTTGGTTATGAGGTTAAATTTATTTTTTCTCTAATATTTGTAATCTTTTTTCCATAGCAATTTGGCGAAGCACCAATTCTTCGATTTGTTTTAAAAGAGCGGCATTTATTTTAGCCAAATCAATACCATCTGCTTTTACTTCTGCCTCGCTAGGTACTTCTGGCAGGTGGTGGTATTTTTTTACATATTTTTCCAATTGTGCTATGGGCATAGGCTGGTAGTTATTTTTGAAACAATAGTCTGGCCATTTGTCAAATGTTAATAACAAACTTAAATTAAAATAATAAACTCTGCAAAAGAGTAGGTTATGAAACTGTTAAAAACTCAATCAATACTTTCTGCCTTTCCATTCAACTTTTGTAGGCAGCAAATAATAAACTATGGTAAGTATAGATACAAGTGCTGCATAGCACTCAAACACTAGGTAAAAAGAAATAGATGGTACTGGTAAGGTTGCTTTTTTTAATGTTTTAGCAATGAAAAGATATTGCAAGCCCATTTTCAAATTGACAAATACCAAGGTATAGAGTGGTGCCACAAAAAATGCTGCCAATACCACTGGCATGTAGATGGCTTGCATGGCTAGAAATATTCCTAAAGATTTGGGTACTTCCACTGCACCGTGCATCCAGCGTTTTCGTTGCTTTAGCAATGCAGTCAAGGTTTTGGTAGGCATAGAATAGGCGATGCTATGGGGGTGGGTAATGTTGTCAAACTTCCAGCCTTTTTGCAACGTTGCCCTGAACAATTCAAAATCTTCGGTAATAGAAAATTTGAGATTTTCATATCCTCCTGTAGAAAGATATGCTGCACGACATATTGCCATATTGTTGCCCACCGCAGTTACGGGAATACCTAATCGTTTGGCTACCGCAATCATACCAAAGGCATACATCCATTCGATATTTTGCAATTTTGCAAACAAGCCAGTGCCAGCAATAGCCGTGCTTCCCGATACTATGCCAGTATCGGTATGGTGGTAAGCCAGCAGGGTCTTTACCCACAAGGGTTGCACGGCAATATCGGCATCGGTGATAAAAAAGTAATCGCCCTTTGCCTGTAGTGCTAGGTGTGCCAAAACATTGGCCTTGGCATCGGCCTTGCCTAGTTTTTCTGTGATGTGAATCAGCTTAAAATGGGGTTTGTCAGCTATATACTGCTGTACCAATGTTGCAGTGTTGTCGGTAGAGTCATCGTTGCCAATCAATACTTCGTACAATTCACTTGGATAATCTAACATTGACAGCGATTCTAAGCAGCGTATAATGTTTTGCTGTTCGTTTTTTGCAGCCACTAATATGGAGATAATGGGCAAAGAAGTGCTAGGCAACACCCTTGGCAAATTGGCTACTTGTCTAGCAATAGCCAGTAAAATAAAGGCATACAATAGATAAGCAATGGCATACGTAAGCAATAAGTAGCTGTACCAAGTCATAATTTATCAAATTGAAATCCCTGTTTCAAGCACCAATCAATATATTGGGGTAGGGCAAAAAGAAGATTTTTTTCCGCTTTGTAGCTGTCGTGAAATATAACAATAGAACCACTGGAAGTATGGCTAATGGCTTCTTTAAAGCACTTTTCTGGCGATTGGTTGGCATCAAAATCGCCTGAAAGCACATTCCACATGATAACTTTATGAGATTTACTTACAGCATGCAGTTGCTTACGGCTTGCTTTGCCATAAGGTGGTCGAAATAATTTTGTTGCGACATGATGGGCTTGCATGGCTTCATCGCACTGGGCAATATTCTTTGCGTAGATAGTGTCGCCTGTGTCCCAGCCACGAAGGTGGTTGTAGGTATGGTTGCCCACCGAATGACCATCGGCTAATATACTTTTAAATTCCTCAGGATATTTTACCACATTTTCCCCTACACAAAAAAAAGTAGCTTTAATCTGGTATTGTTTTAAAATTTCTAGTACCGCCGCAGTGACTGTTGGCACTGGGCCATCGTCGAAAGTAAGGTATATTTTATTTTCCTTATTCTTTATATTCCAAACTAAGTATGAAGGGTATAAAAATTTTAGAAAAGGTATAAACTGGTTGAAATAAGCCATGGTAAAAGTTCCTCATTTTAACAAACAAGACAGATAAGTGATGT
>JAAFID010000271.1 GCA_013297765.1 Cytophagales bacterium
TTAGACTTTTGTCTACTTTTAAAACGCATTGTTTTTGGGGGAGTCTACCCGCAGCTTCATTAGCTCAATGCGTACAATTTTTCATTGCTACTAAACTGGGAGTTACTTAACCGGTAGGTCTGTATCCCAGCCTTGGTTCGTGTCCCACGAACCAACCTCATCAAAACACCTCCCACAATTCCTTCAGGAACGAAAAATTTTTCTCATTCAATTCATAATATTTCGCTGAAGAATATTTGTACTCACATGGAACTTTAGCCAATTGCCAATGTTCTGCCAAGGGATTATTATGAATATAATTCCCCATCTAGTCCAAGTATGTAGCCTTAACATTCAGCAATCTGGCGCAGGAATGAGGCGAGGGTTTGTGCTTTCGCTTCCTGTGCCTGAATATTAAAAATACTATTCAATAAAACTTACCGGAAACAATCCGCAATTGTTGCCATAGTAATAATCCTACTCAGGCACAGGAAGCCAGCACACCTTGCTTCGCCTCATTCCTGCGCCAGGCTACCTTTTTTTATGGCCTCTGCATACTTGGACTATTTGGGGAAAGCAACATGCAGTGGAAAGCTTTAATTATTCAACCTTTCATGTAATTTTGAAGATAGCTTCGCAACTTCTTTGTCGTAATCTACATCTTCAAATATTTCGTTTTTTTTGTTTATTAAACTGATATGTTCTTTAACAAAAAAATATTCATCTTCAAATTGACCATGCAGCAACTGCTTAAAAAAATCAACACATTGAACTAATAGCTTTACTTCTAAAACCCTTTTTGGAATATTATAATCAGCAAATGAACGTATAAGAAAAACACTTTCAAAATTTTTTTCTTTTGATCTTATATTATGAGCTAACACATTATTTCTAAATGACCTTATCTCAGACCATTGATTAATACGCTCCCATATTGGCTCAGCATTGTATTTCAAATTTGCTACTTTTATGTCATCAATTTTTAAAAATTGCCTATGATATTCATCATATAATGCAGATGTACGAATTAGAATATTTGTGACTATATTTTCAAATAACACTAACTGCATCATTCTGTTTTCGTTTGTTTCCTCAATTTCTATACTTGAAAATCTTTCAAGTGCTTCAAACGAAGCTATTATAAGATTTGAAATAAAATCAAGATGATAAACAGAAATATTAAGTTCTTTGTTAATCATATTTTCTATTTAAAAAATGCCCCACTCAGCGTAGGCTGTACCTACACTGTTCTTATAGGTATCTTTCAGCCACACTACCACATTTCTAATTTAGTTAAACCTTTCTTGCCAGCATAATCTATAGCAGTACTGTATAAATAATTTTGCACTTTTTTATACCCACAGTTATTACTCATTTGCTAATAGCCGATTGGGTATTGTCCCTTTTTTATCAACACCGTTTGCCCAATGTGTTGCCGTACACGTGTGCGACGCAACGATGCTGCTACAGGGCACTGCTGCCGGCTACCAAAAAAATACTATCCTTTTGCCAGCGCTGCTTTTTTCATTTCGGTGGCTTTTTCTTTGCCCAGGTATTTTTCTATTAAGGCATGCACCAGGTAAATGAGCGGCGTACATAAAACGGCAATGGTAAACTTATACAAATAGCCGGTGGTGGCAATGGCGGTAACCCACCCAGCCTTGGTTCGTGTCCCACGAACCAACCGCATCAAAACACCTCCCACAATTCCTTCAGGAACGAAAAATTCTTCTCATTCAATTCATAATATTTCGCTGAAGAATATTTGTACTCACATGGAGCTTTAGTCAATTGCCAATGTTCTGCCAAGGGATTATTATGAATATAATTCAATTTTTGAAAAGCTACCTCACGACTGTATAAATGAATGGCCAGAGAGTCCCGCTGCCAGAACTCATGTTTTTTATTCGCTGCATCCACCTTATACAAACCCAGCTTTCCCTCTTTTCGCAGCACTTCCCTGAACGCATGCGCTGTATATTTCAAAAATGAACCCTGTGCGGTTTCTTTACCATTAAGTTCATTTGTCTTCCATATTAAATGAATATGGTTCGGCATAATAACAAAAGCATACACATCTATCTTTCCAGCATTCGTTAAATATTCTAAAGAGCTTATAATAATCTCTTTATACCGGTCCTCCAGCAGCAATTTTTGCCACTGATTAATTGTGGCTGTCCAGAAATACACTTCACCAATCTCAATATATGATTTTCGGTGGTATGCAAAAAAATCCTCAGGCATACATAAAATTAGTAATTCCGGTTCGTGAGACACGAACCGGGGCTTTCTTTTTTGAACTTAGGACACTAACCAAGGCGAAGCTTTATACGAAGTGATTCATCCATATAAAACAATACTAAAGTTTAGTAACTGTTGCATTGCGTTTCCTCTGTACACGTGTGCGACGCAACGATGCTGCTACAGGGTACTGCTGCCGGCTACCAAAAATTTATCCTTTTGCCAGCGCTGCTTTTTTCATTTCGGTTGCTTTTTCTTTGCCCAGGTATTTTTCTATTAAAGCATGTACTAAGTAAATGAGCGGCGTACATAAAACGGCAATGGTAAACTTATACAAATAGCCGGTGGTGGCAATGGCGGTAACCCTTGCAAAGGAAAAACCCAATGAAAAATAGAGATACATATAAGATACCACAATG
>JAAFID010000272.1 GCA_013297765.1 Cytophagales bacterium
AAATTTGAACTCTATGGGCAATTGTTTTTAGACGAAATATTGACCTTTGCCAAAGGGGCACAAAACAATGGGTCTAAAATTAAAGGGGCTACTTACTTAGTAACACATGAGCTGTATCAGCAAGGAAACAGTCCTGAAGAGATAGCCGCTCAGCGGGGCATGAACATAGTAACGATATATGGGCATCTTTGCCAATTGGTAGAAAACGGTGCTAAAGACATCAATTTACGCAGCATGATTACCGATAGCGAACTTACGTTTATTAATAAAGCACTGACCACGCTGCCGCCAGTAGAAAATGCACTAAAGCCAGTATTTGATTACCTAGGTGGCGAGGTAGATTATCATAAAATAAGAATTGCTCATACTTTGATGAAGCAACGTATTACAAATTAATGTAAAGTTATATTAAAATTATTGGCAAACTGAAAGCCCGCTCTAATTCTATTGATGATTAGCCCTATTTGCCTATATTTGTATTCAAATTAAATGAAGAAAAAAATTTATATTGACACATCTGTAGTTGGTGGTTTCTTTGATGAAGAGTTCAAAGGAGCTACAATTAAGCTTTTTGAAAGGTTGAATAATAACGAAATAATATTTGTAGTTTCAGACCTTTTGGATTTGGAATTATTAAAAGCACCTATACACGTCCGAGAACTTTTACACAACTATTCAGCTGATAAATTTCAACGAGTAGAACTGTGCGAAGAATCGATAAATTTAGCAAACGCATATATTAAAGAAAAAGTGGTTGGTAGAACCAGCCTAGAAGACTGCCGACACATTGCATTAGCAACTATTTACAATGTAGATGTTTTAGCAAGTTGGAATTTTAAGCACATTGTAAATCACGACCGAATTATAGGATACAATTCTGTAAATAGTCAGCTTGGTTATTCAATAATAAAAATTCAAAGTCCTAAAGACCTATTAAATTTATGAAAGCAACTAAAAAAGTAAAGCCGTTTGACGCTGTAAAAATGATGAGAGACATCAGAAATAAAATTAGTTCTGACACTCAAAATATGACACTTGACGAATTGAAAGCTTATATAAAACAGCAGCTTGTTGAAAATGGGGCTAAACTAGTTGGTCAGTAATATATTTTATTGCCCTTGGTAGGTGTTACTACTTGTAATTCGTATGATTCTAATAAAGCAAAAAAAATAACTATGAAACTATTCGACGTATATCCATTATTTAATATAGAACCTGTAAAAGCTCAAGGCTCTTGGCTGTGGGACAATGATGGCAACAAATACCTAGACCTGTATGGTGGTCATGCAGTAATTTCGATTGGGCACTCACATACCCATTATGTAAGAAAAATTACGGAACAATTGAACCGTATTGGATTTTATAGTAATTCAGTTCAAATTCCTTTGCAAAAGGAACTGGCCGAAAAATTGGGAGCTCTTTCTGGACACGACGATTATGAGTTGTTTCTTTGTAACTCTGGTGCCGAGGCCAATGAAAATGCGATGAAACTGGCATCATTTCACAATGGTAAAAAGAAAATTATTTCGTTTAAAAATGGTTTTCACGGGCGTACTTCCTTAGCTGTTGCTGTTACCGACAATCCTTCTATAGTTGCCCCAGTAAATGCTACCGACAATGCACTAATACTGCCTTGGAACGATGAAGTAGCACTAGAGGCAGCATTTCAAAAAAATGAAGTTTGTGCTGTGATTATAGAAGGCATGCAAGGCGTTGGTGGAGTATATGTGGCTACCGATTCTTTCTTAAAAAAAATAAGAACACTTTGCGATGACCACAATGCTGTTTACATAGCAGATTCTGTACAATGTGGCTATGGTCGTAGCGGTAAATTTTTTGCCCATGATTTTGCTGGCGTAAGTGCAGATATTTACACTATGGCCAAAGGAATGGGCAATGGTTTCCCAGTTGCAGGAATTATTGTTTCGCCAAAATTTAAGGCAAAACATGGAATGTTGGGAACAACTTTTGGTGGCAATCATTTGGCTTGTGCTGCTGCTATTGCCGTGTTAGATGTAATTAAGGCGGAAAATCTATTGCAAAATGCAGAACTTATGGGCGAATTTTTAATCAATTCCCTACGGGTAATGCCAGGCGTAAAACAAGTGCGAGGTAAAGGTTTGATGATAGGCCTAGAACTAGAGATACCTGCTGGAGAAATTAGAGATATGTTGCTGAAAGAACACAAGATATTTACAGGTTCTTCGTCCAATAAAAATACAATACGCATACTGCCAGCCCTGAATATTGGCAAGGAAGAGCTAACGATATTCTTAGAGGCATTTGCCAAAGTAATGAATAAAGTATTGGTTAAATCTTAAAAAAACAGACTATAAACTCATTTTTACAATGAAAAATTTCACCTCTGTAGACGATGTGCAAGACGTGCAGGAATTGGTTAAATCTGCATTAGAATTAAAGAAAAACCCCTACAGTCACAAGCACCTAGGCAAAGACAAAACTTTAGGTTTGATATTTCTAAATCCTAGTTTGCGTACCCGACTAAGCACCCAGAAGGCTTCTCTCAATTTAGGAATGAACGTGATGGTGATGAATATGG
>JAAFID010000273.1 GCA_013297765.1 Cytophagales bacterium
TCCGATCTCGATTTCTCTCTTCGTTCGAAATGACAAAAAAAGGAATGACAAAAAAAAGATATTTTTGTCATGCAGAGCGAAGCGAAGCATCTGGAAGTTTAGGGGTTGCAGGCTTTGCAACATAGAGCATATCAGATTTCTCTCTTCGTTCGAAATGATAAAAAGGAATGACAAAAAAAGATATTTTTGTCATGCAGAGCGAAGCGAAACATCTGGAAGTGTAGGTGTTGTAGGCATTGCGACATAGAGCATATCAGATTTCTCTCTTCGTTCGAAATGACAAAAAAAGGAAAGACAAAAAAGAGGTATTTTTGTCATGCAGAGCGAAGCATCTGGAAGTATCGGCGTTGCAGGCATTGCGACATAGAGCGCCTCAGGCTTCTCTCTTCGTTCGAAATGACAAAAAAAGCTGAAATGCAAAAAAAGGAAAAATGAGAAAAAAAGAATAATAGCTAAAAAAAATAAAACGAGTTGCATAGCCCACACAGCACTATGCAACTCGTTTTTATTATACATTGAATTAGTTTCCCCCTAGCAGTACCAGCTTATTGGCAAATGTCTTCTTGTTGATGGTGGTACGCAAGTAGTACATTCCCTCGTTTTTGGCGTTGAACTGGTAGGCATGGTTGCCTGCCTCTAGTGTACCGCTAAAGATGGTTTCTAGCTTTACTCCTTGGGCATTAAAAACCTCAAGAGCCACGGTCGATTGCTCTGTAATGCTTACGCCTATGTTGGTAGAACCTTGAAATGGGTTGGGGTACACTTGCACCGCCTCGGATTGAGTTTCATTGTCTAGGTCTCCTTCACGAATAACGTTGTGGTTTGATGTGCCAGTGCATTGTTCATATTTAGTGACACTTACTCCTACTTCATTGGTAGAGGTATATGATTTCTTTTGGGCATGGTACACATTCCCAGATTTAGATACACATAAATTCCCTAAATCATCTGTTTCTCCAGCAATTTTATCAATGTTTCTCTGCCATACTATATTACCCGTACTTCCACTTATTCTTACCAATGCAGTCTGAGGATTACTGGCTACTGATGTAGTAGTAGTTACAAAATAGATGTCACCTATTTCATCCATTTCAAAGGGACTGGTGATGCTCGACAGGTTAGAAAATGAAAATGATTTTTCCCATACAATTTTACCTGTATTTGTAGTTCCATCACTTTCAGAGTTTCTAATTTTGGTAATCTTTACACCATTACTACTATTAAACACAATCAAGTTACCTTTAGAATCTAGTTTTGTTTGGTTTGATGAAAAATTAGTTTGAATATTGGTCATGGTAGTAAGGTTACTGTTTACTTCTTTAAATACCTTTCCATCAATACCACCTGAATATTTATAAACAAAACTCTTATTGGTATTGTCTTGCCAACCACCAATTGCTACATAAAAACTCTCATTTCTGGATGAAGTTAATATGGAAATATCAAGCAATCTAACTCCAATAAAACTAGCTTCATACAATGTATTTAGATTCTGGTCATATTTTACATATCCTGCGTTGTAATCTGCCGTTTGAAAGTTAAATCCGATATGCAAATTGTTATCAGGACCTAGTACCATTTTTGGAGGTAGCAAATCCACTACAGAAGAATTTAATGCTGTTGAACTTTTACTACAATATTGCCATTTTATTACTTCTCCTAAGTTGTTCATTTTTATGATTTGAAAATCATTCCAGTTAGATCCTCTTCGATCGTAATAATCTGGTCTAGAAACCACATAAATATTGCCTTCTAAATCCACCTCGAAATCTACAGCTTCGCCGAAACAAAATTCCACAGGCTTATTCCATAGCTGAACCCCAATCGAGTTGGTTTTTCTAATGTGAGAAACTACTGGAAAAGTTGAGCCTATATAATCAATCATATAAATATCATACAGCACATAAAAGTTACCGTATTTATCAGTCTTGAAATTTGTTATTTTTTCTACAGTGTTTTGAACGAAACTACTAAATGGTGACGTTGACAGAGTGGGAGTATACTGCAATATTGTACCTTGTTTAGTGTCTTGATTACCATTTGTTCCAGTTAAAAAGACATTATTATTTAAAGCCACCAATTTATAATCGTTGAAAACATTGTTGGTAGTATTCGTTTTTTTATAATTTTTCTGCCAATATTTAATGGGTGAATCTGTTGTTATATTTTGAGTGATGCTTACAGGGCTGGAAACAACATTACATACACCAATTCCGTCAATAATAGTAGTTGATTCGACTTTATAATCTGATGCAGCTTTGGAAATAGAAAATTTTTCTGTTGCTCCAGATTTAGTGTATTTTGAACCATATGCTATTGTAGACGGGCCAAGGGGAAGAGGCACAGAGATGCAAGTTATTCTATAAGTTTCACCGGTAGTACCTAATACCGTAGCAGAAAGTTCTGCAATACCACTACCACATATTGAATTTGTATTGGTGCTGATAGAAATTGTAGGCTTGGCTGCTAAAGCAATATTTTGCGTGACTGAACTATACATACATGGAAAAGTGGAACTCGTAACATATAAAGTATAATTGGC
>JAAFID010000274.1 GCA_013297765.1 Cytophagales bacterium
CCCAACTGTAGTAGGAGAGGGGAAAAACATAGAGAAATTTTATGGACAGTTGGTCAATGGTAAAATAAGCAAGTGGGAAGAAGATGGCCTGTTCTACGCCACTTGGTCGGCCTTTACGCACTGGACACAAACGGGCGACAAGAAATTTTTAGCACCAGAATACATGAACCTGCTTGCAGAGGCCACGACTTGGATGGAGAAAAATTTTTACCAAAAAGACAAAGCAATGTTTGGCCGCTACCACTACTGCGAATCACCGTTTACAGGCAGCCGTGGCGATGGCTGGGACGATGCCGTGGGCAGTCAAGCTGATAAAAATTTTACACTTTTTAAAACAGATACCATAGTCCGAGCTTACGATTTGTACATCAACCAAATCATGTATGCAAGTTATTTGATGCTATCGGCTATGGAAACTGCCCCTCGCAATGCGGTTTATTTACAAAAAGCGAAAGCATTGGAACTAAAATTAAAACCTTATTATACCAATACCACCCAACTACCATCTTACGGCGAGTTGATTTCAAGTACCAATAAATCCATCATGGCACCACCTTATGGGCTAGATGATTGTGATTATATTTGGGGTCTTAGTCTGCCTTTATTTTATCCAGAGGCAAGTGCTATGCCCGCAATACAAGAAAAAATGTACGACGAGCAAATGAAGAAACCCAAGGGCAACTTTATCGCCAGTTGGTTTAGCAACCTTGCCGCCATGGATCCTGCCATTCACGATGAAACAAAAATGATGAAAGCAATGGAATACGTGATACCACAAGCAGTAAGGTCGGGTAAATATCTGCCCATGGCCTACACTATTCCAGAAATTGTAGATGTGGAAGATGGTAATTTGTATCACGATGTACGCCCTCAAGGATTCTCGGCAGGGGCGTGGTTTGGGGCTTTGGGCAATTTTGGGGTACGCCGCTTGCCCTTTGGTATTGCCGTTCGTGGCACTAGGTATTTGCAAAGCATATCAAAATATGTGTATAAAAATGCACTCATTGATTTTATTTATGAAGGCAAAGGCGATATAGCTCAAATTACGGTGAATGGATTGATATTAGAAAATACATTGCAATTGCCAGAATCCATTTTAAACAAACAAAATCTGGAGGTGAGAGTAACCATGAATGCAGAAGCCAAGCCAGCTAGCGATTTACTTATTGGCTCTACTTTAAAACTTCAGTCTGTAAGCAAAGCAGGAAATGTTGTCACTTATCAGGCGGAATGTTTTGGAAAAAATGTGGCCATGTTTAAAAACCTAAGCAAAAAAGTAACGGTAAGCAATACCAATGGTGAGAAGCCCAAAGTAGATATTAAGAAAGTGGGAAACATTACTTATGTAGAATTTCAAGGATTGGGAAGTTATCAATTGATGTTGAATTAAAATATTTAAAACCTTCATCCATTGATTGCGTTTAGAGATTTATGTAAAAATATTTAAGTACTATTTATTTTTATCTGTTCAAATTTTAATTATTTGTTGTTAAACATTTTGACTAATCCAATGAAAAGAATATTTCTATTTTTACTCAGCGTATCTATTATTTTTATTTCTTCTTGTGCTACCCAACACTTATGCCCCACTTACTCTGATAGCGGTGCATATTCTCATAAACATACCCCGCACCATATAAAACATTAAGATTTTTAAAAAATTAATGTAGGTTATTAGTTTCGCTAGTAACCATTTTTTTATATTGCTTTCCAAAATTTTTAAAGATGATTTTAAATTATATTTGGGTAGCTTTTTTTGTAATTGCTTTTGTGGTTTCGTTGTTTAAATTGATAGTTTTAGGCGACACCCAGCTTTTTCCCAACATTATGACTGGCTTGTTCGACATGTCGAAAACAGGCTTTGAAATTGCTTTGGGGCTTACTGGAATGCTTACCTTTTGGCTTGGCATCATGAAAATAGGCGAGAAGGCAGGTATTATTAATGTATTGGCCAAAATAGTGGGGCCATTTTTTAGTAAACTTTTTCCAGAAATTCCTAAAAATCATCCAGTATTGGGGCAAATGATGATGAATTTTTCTGCCAATATGCTGGGCTTAGATAATGCTGCTACACCGCTGGGATTGAAGGCTATGCAAGGTTTACAAGAATTGAATGTAGATAAAGAAACCGCATCCAATGCCCAAATTATGTTCTTGGTGTTGAATGCTTCAGGATTGACGATTATTCCCATTGCTATTATGAATTTTAGGGTCGAGCAAGGTGCAGTAAACCCCTCAGATATATTTTTGCCTATTTTACTCGCTACATTTTGCTCTACCATGGTGGGCATGGTGGCGGTAGGCATCTATCAACGGATTAATTTTTTTGAAAAAACAATATTAATGTATTTGGGTGCTGGCTTTGCCATCATTGGTTTGCTGGTGTATTATTTTATTTCTATTCCTCAGGAACAAATAGGTACGGTATCGTCGCTCATTAGCAATTTGTTTATGTTTGGGCTCATTATCACCTTTATTGTGTTAGCATTGTTTAGAAAAA
>JAAFID010000275.1 GCA_013297765.1 Cytophagales bacterium
CTTTAATGTCTTTTCTCTTTTTAGGCTGTGTGTAGCCTGCCTCTGCTAGCTTTATGGCAGAAGCCTTGGCATCGGCAATCAATCTATTTCTATTTAGTGAAATGCTATCTCCTTGTCTCAAAATGCCCATTTGACGAGCTTCCTGTGCCGAGGTCGCAACCTTTGCTGTGGCAATATTCATATAGGCATTTTTCAAACTATTTACTTGTATATCGCCATCTTCCATAGCATCGGCCACCCGTAGCGTAAACTCTTTGGTACCGCCACCTGCCGGAATAAGCCCTACACCAAATTCAACCAATCCAATATACGTTTCTGAGTATGCTTGCACTTTGTCGGCATGTAGTGTAAGTTCGCAACCACCACCCAGTGTAAGGCCGTGCGGAGCTGCCACCACAGGGATAGAAGAATATCGAACTCGCATCATGGTATTTTGAAATTGGCGAATCATCATGTCTATTTCGTCGTATTCTTGGTCTATGGCAAACATCAGCAACATGGCTAGGTTTGCCCCAGCCGAGAAGTTTGCTCCATCGTTCCCTATTACCAACCCACGGAAATCTTTCTCGGCAATACCTATCGCTTTATTGATGCCCTCCACCACTTCAGCACCTAGGGTATTCATTTTTGAATGAAACTCCAAGTTTACAATGCCATCGCCTATATCATGAAGCGTAGCACCGCTATTGCCCCATACTTTGTTGGTTTCACGTATATTGTCTAGAATGATAAAACCTTCCGTTCCTGCAATTACTTTATAGTTTTTGCTAGCGATGTCGTAATATTTTTTTACTCCGTTTTCTACTTTGTAAAAACTGCTATGCCCTGCAGCTAGCATATCGTACACCCAACTTGCTGGTTTTTTGTCAAGGCTTTCCATCATTTTTACAGCCCTTTCTATGCCTATAGCATCCCAAGTTTTGAATGGGCCTATTTCCCAACCAAAACCTGCTTCCATGGCATCATCGATGCGGTACAGTTCATCCGAAATTTCAGGTATGCGGAACGAAACGTATTTGAACAATCCAGCAAAAGTTTTTTGGTAAAATTCTCCTGCCTTGTCTGCCCCTGCAACCAATACTTTGAATCTATCCTTTACAGCGTCTATGGTTTTGGTTTGTTCTAGTGTTGCAAATTTTGCTTTTTGTGCAGCACCATAATTCATGGTATTCAGGTCTAGTGTCAATATTTCCGTTTTACCCTCTGGCGTTTTTGTTTTTTTGTAAAAGCCTTGCCCCGTCTTGTCGCCGTACCATTTTTGCTCATCCATTTTTTTCAAAAATTCGGGCAATTGAAACACTGACTTAGATTCATCGTGTGGCAATCCTTCAAACAAATTATTGGCAACTTTAATCAGCGTATCCAACCCTACCACATCACCTGTACGAAAGGTGGCCGATTTAGGGCGACCTATCACAGGCCCAGTCAGTTTATCCACCTCATCTACATTCATGCCCAGTTCCTGCATCACCGCAAGTGTTTCCATAATGGAATAAATGCCAACTCTATTGGCAATAAATGCAGGTGTATCTTTACAGAGTACAGTAGTTTTGCCCAGAAACAAATCTCCATAGTGCATTAAGAAATCAACAACAGCAGGGTCGGTAAGTGCAGTAGGAATAATTTCTAATAATTTCAAATACCGTGGCGGGTTAAAAAAATGTGCCCCACAAAAATGCTTTTTAAAATCGTCGCTTCTACCCTCAGCCATCAGGTGTATGGGAATTCCAGAAGTATTGGAAGTAACCAGTGTACCGGGTTTTCTAAACTTTTCTACCTGCTCAAATACCAAGTGTTTTACCTTGAGATTTTCCACCACAACCTCTATAACCCAGTCATAGTCGGCAATCTCTTTCATGTTGTCGTCAAAGTTTCCTGTAGCAATACGGTTAGCAAAAGCCATATCATACAGCGGTGCAGGGCTAGATTTTACAGCCGCTTGTAAAGCTTCATTTACTATTCTGTTGCGTACATTTTTATTATCTAAAGTTAAGTTTTTAGCAGCTTCGGCAGCAGTAAGTTCTTTGGGAACAATGTCGAGTAAAAGCACCTCAACACCTATGTTTGCAAAGTGACAAGCAATGCGAGAACCCATGACCCCAGAGCCCAGCACCGCAACTTTTTTTATATTTCTATTCATAAAATGTATAATAAGTTAAATATAATGTCTTTAATATTTTTGAAAATTTAGCAAATAGACGAAGTCTTATTTTAAATTGCATTTTCTGCATAACGAATAACAAATAAAATTGTTCCACCGACTACTAATTTAGTGATGAATTGCGAATGATGGGTTATGGTTATTAATTATGAGATTTAACGCTAGAACTTTGAAAACCTAAATTTTCAAAAAAAACATCTCAGCCCTGCAAGTGTAAAATATGGTGGCGAGGGGGCTATTAACGATTGTCAAGGTCTGCGACCGTGGACAACGTGGAAAGCGAAATAAAAAGATAAAATAACGCAAAAA
>JAAFID010000276.1 GCA_013297765.1 Cytophagales bacterium
TTCAAGATTGTAAAACCATTCTTAGAAAATCCGGGCAAAAGAGTAATTGCTTCAGGAGGCGTGGTACGCATTGCCAATTCTTGCGTTGTGGAACAGGGCAAATTGGTAAAAGTGAATTTACCCAAAAACTTTCTTGCAAAAATGCAAGCCCTAGAATATATCCGTTCTTTTTTGTTGGGAAGAATGGCTTGGAGTAGATTAAATGGACTACTCTTAATCTCGGGCGCATTTGGTGCATTTGACAAATCTATTGTTATTGCTTGCGGCGGATACAATACCAATACTGTGGGGGAAGACATGGAATTGGTGGTGAGAATGAGAAGGTATATGCATGAGCAGGAACTGCCTTATGCAGTAGTTTATATTCCAGAACCCTTGTGTTGGACAGAAGCGCCGGTAACCTTGAACGTGCTACAAAGACAAAGAAATAGATGGACTAGGGGAACTATAGAAACTTTAAGAGATCACCGCAAATTATTCTTTAATCCCAAATTTGGTTTGTTGGGTTTGTTGAGTTATCCCTATTGGTTCTTTTTTGAAATGATGGCTGCGCCCATAGAATTTTTTGGGATCCTCTTTTTTATGATCATGGGCATTTTAGGCGAAATTAATTGGCCCGTGTTCGGATGGTTTTTTGCTTTTATTTGGACCTGTGCATTTTTCTTTTCTGCCTTTGCTATTCTTATGGAAGCCGCCACATTTAACCAGTACAAGAACAAAGGAGATTTGGCCAAATTATTATTGATGGCCATGGTTGAACCATTCCTGTATCATCCCATAGTAGTTTGGTCAGCCATTAATGGTTTTGCCGATTATTTTCAAGACGTAAAATCATGGGGGGTAATTACAAGGGCAGGGTTTGCACCGCAAACCGCTATTAACCCAGCAATTGATAGTCATTCAGACACCCAACAAAAACGTATTTATTTTCCCGTACAGCAATTTGCTCAAATATTTCTAACAAGTATTGTATTGTTCCTTTTGTTTAGGGGATATGAATTTGGATACAGTTATTGGAAGCATGGATTAGAAGGAAGTATTGGTCACTTATTGGTGAACAGTTTGCTTGCTGATTTTGTATTTCTATTTTCTAGCGGTCTTACTTTTTTTATTCCATTTGCCATAATTTATCAAGTAAATCAAAAAGGGGCAGGCTGGTTTTTAAAAGGCGCATTTTTGTTCTTGATAGTCTTGCAAATTTTCCTCTCTCAATATTTTTTAACTACCCTAGTTCCATTAGGCGCAGATATATGGGGTTATTCTTTTGCAGAGATTAAACAAACTGTTGGGGCATCTGGCGTATTGAATTTTTGGACTATTGTATTAGTAGTAGGAGTAATGGCATTACTGATCTGGGCCTTTAAAAAATTACCCAAAAAAATCAATGTTCATATCAATATTGCCTGGCTATTGGTGGCAAGTTGTTTTATGGTCATACTATCTAAAAAGCCTATCCGGGGTAAAATCAGACCCATTGCGGTAGAGTTCAATCAAAACCTGAGCGTTAACAAACCACAATATTTTTACGCTTCCAGTATCAAATACTTTTTTCCAAAACAGCAATTTGTCCATATTTATGATGATCAGTATAGTGGCGATTTTGGTGCTGGAGAAGATAGTACCATGGTAGCGTTTCAATATATAGATCAGGCTCAGTATCCATTTTTACATCAAGTAGATAGTTCTGCCAATACCTTATCTCCTTTTTTTAATTCCGCCAAAACGCCACCCAATATTGTTATGGTTTTGGCAGAAGGTTTGGGAAGGGCATTTACCAATAAGGGAGCTTATATGGGCAATTTTACCCCCTTCTTGGATTCTCTTTCTAAGCAAGCTTTGTACTGGCCCAATTTTTTAAGTGAGGGAGGTAGAACTTTTGCCGTGCTGCCTTCTGTGTTGGGTTCCTTGCCTTTTGGAAAAAATGGATTCAATGAAATGGGATCTGCCATGCCTGAACATATTTCACTCCCTAGTATCTTAAACAGGAATGGCTACCAAACTGCTTTTTATTATGGGGGTGATGCTCATTTTGATTTTATGGATGAGTACCTGAAAAAAGCAGGCGTCAAAACCATTTATGATATGAAATCTTTTGGAACAGGCTATCAAAAAATGCCAAGCAGTTCCTCTGGTTTTAGCTGGGGTTATGGTGATAGAGAAGTATTCAGAAAATATTTTGAAGGCTTGAACAAACAGCGTCCGGGCCCTTATGCAAATATTATTCTTACCCTGTCTACCCATAGTCCTTTCTTGGTGAATGACCAGCAAAAATGGTTAGACAGGTTTGACCAACGTATCAATGAATTGGGCATGAGTGAGGAAGCTAAAAAAGGATTGAAACCTTACCGTCAACAATTGGCCAGTGTGCTATTCTTAGATGAAGCCTTACAAAATTTCTTCAAAGAATATAGTAAAAGACCTGAGTTTGCCAATACGGTT
>JAAFID010000277.1 GCA_013297765.1 Cytophagales bacterium
TCAAATTAAAGAACAAGATTATATGCTTGCACTGCCTACATTAAAAGGTGCTTCGGTGGGCAAGCATGTACGCCATGTGGTAGAGTTTTATCAGTGTCTGCTTTTTGCTGCCACCAATAATATGGTGAACTATGACGATAGAAAAAGAAATTTGATGCTAGAGCAAAATGTGAAATATACTATAGACTATATCACTGAAATTGCAGATACTATAGAGAGAATGCAGGGCAACGAACCGCTTACCTTGGTATCAAACTACAACCAACAGCAAATAACAATGGAATCGTGCATGTATAGAGAACTCGCTTACAATATAGAGCACACAGTACATCATTTGGCAATCATTAGCATTGCTATTCCGTTGTATTTCCCATACATCAATTTGGATGAAAAGATTGGCTATGCCGACTCTACTATTCAATACATGAAAACCCAATTGATAAACTGTCAATAGATGTGTACAGTTACATTTTTGCCTATTTCTAATACTGAATTTATACTCACCTCTAACCGAGACGAGGCACTGCAAAGGAAGTCTGCCTTACCTTTCCAAGCGTACAAAATAGCACATCGCACGGTATATTTTCCCAAAGACCCGAAAGCAAACGGCACATGGATTGCTCACGATAGGGCAGGCTATACCCTTTGTTTGTTGAATGGTGCGTACCAAAAACATGAATCCAAATCAAATTATAAAAAAAGTAGAGGCATAGTACTGCTAGATTTCTACCAGTACAACAATCCTTTTTTATTTGCACGTCAATATGACTTTGAGGGTATAGAACCTTTTACATTGACAATGGCAAACATAGATACTTCAATTGGAAAAGTATTTTTATATGAATTACAATGGGATGGTATCGCCTCTAAACTTAGGGAGTGTAATTCGCATGAGCCTCAAATATGGTCTTCCGTTACCCTTTATAGTACTGCCGTCATTTCAGAGAGGCAAAAATGGTTTAGTGATTGGCTTACCAATAATCCCGATTACAACCAGCAAGACATATTGCATTTTCATCATTTTGGTGGTTCAGGGTTGCCCAGCAGTAGCCTTGTGGTAAATCTTGGCGAGAAAAGAACAGTAAGTATTAGTAGCATATATGTTGCCGCTAGTGCTACCCAAATTATTTATGAAGATATGCTGGATGAAAAATTGTATCATACTAAAATCATTGACTACTGATGCGTTTACCGCTGTTTATACTCAAATACACCCATTATGAATACTGGCCTTGGTGGTTATTTTATTTACCCGTACTCCCATATTGGCTGTATTTGGCCTTCAAAACCAATTCTATGGCCTATTTCTCTGCCGCAAACCCAAGCATACCACTTGGTGGCTTTTTTGGCGAGAGCAAATCGGATATATTAAAACTTATAGATGCTCAATACCTACCCCGCACAATTGAAGTTGAGCATATAAGTTTTGAAGCACTACTCTTGAAACTTGATATAGCTTGTATTCCATTTCCACTAATTGCCAAGCCCGATGTAGGTGAGCGTGGCGATAATGTGGCCAAAATAAACAATGAAACAGAATTAAATATCTATCACCTAAAGGCTACTAACAAGTATATTGTACAAGAATTTGTTGATTTTGAAATTGAGTTAGGTGTACTTTACAGTCGCCTACCCAATGAAGACAAGGGCTGCATCACCTCTATTACCCGTAAAGAATTTTTAATGGTTACTGGAAATGGAACATCGACTATCAAAGAGCTAATGCAGCAAACTACCCGTGCTCGGTTCCAAATAAGTAGGCTAAACCACGAAATGGGTATCAAAATAAACACGATATTACCCAAAGGTACAAAGAGGCTACTTGAGCCTATTGGCAACCATTGTAGAGGTACACGTTTTGTAAACAACAATTTTTTAATCAACGAAACTTTAAATTTTGTTTTTGACAAAATATGTCTTCCTATAAATGGATTTTACTATGGAAGATTTGATTTAAAAATAAATTCAATCGAAGAAATGTATTTAGGCAAGAATATTAAAATAATGGAATTGAATGGTGCAAGTTCAGAGCCTGGACATATTTACGATACTGAATATAATCTACTTAATGCTTATCATGATTTGCTACAACATTGGAAACGCCTAGCTGAAATATCAAAACAGAATATACTACGGGGATACCAATCAGTTCCATTTTCTGAAATAGTGAAAAGCTATTTCAAATTTGTGGTATGGAAATGATGAGGATTTTGGTCAGAATCGTACCTGCTTACTTTTCGCCAGCAAATTTGTTGCTATGGTAAATGTAATAATTTATCATAGCAACATTATTCCTGTACAAACCGATTCAGATTTTCACCTGTACGGGTTTTTAATGACTTAAATTCCTAACATTAGTGATGCTTTGAAAGATATAGCCTCTTATTA
>JAAFID010000278.1 GCA_013297765.1 Cytophagales bacterium
CAAATAAACAGAGAGCTGGGTTGCGAGATATGGGGCGGGGCCAACCATGGAGCAGCATTTTACACTTTGGGTGGCGAAATAGATCCCATCAATTATAAATACTTTGCAGACAGTGCCGCAAGAGCGATGCTGAAAGTGAAACCCATTGCCGATAACCGTAGTAAGATATTTTTTAGTTATAGCGGCTTTAACCTTAGTTGGGATAGCTGGAACGCACAAGTGCTGAATAGAAATTACAAATTGGTAGGCGACAATATTTCTCCTAGTGGCTATTTTGGTGGCAATCTAGCACTACCCAATGGTGTAGAAATTTCTGATCCTACCTCTATAGACGAGCAACGGAAATATTATAGAGAATCCACAGCACTTATTTTCAAATCTCTTAATGCAGCAACTAACCTTAAAACCGCAGCCGCCAAAAGCCAAGGCAAAGAAATAGGAAATTTTCTATACGAAGGCAACATGGTGACAGAGAAATATTATGGCAAACTGGGTCAAGCATTGATTTATACCGATTTTATCAATGAAATGTACAAGGCCAATTTGCTTTTTGAGGTAGATGTATTTACGCTACATCAAGGTTTCTGGGCTTTAGTAGACTATGTCAAAGGCGAGCCAGTAAAGAAACCACTATTTACCATAGGTTCACTTTTCAACCAAATGTGTAGAGGCGATTTGGTGCAAAGCACCGCATTGGGCAAAATGGATTCTGTCGCCTCGGGTGCTGGCTACACTGCTTTCAACAAGGTAGGCTCTAGCATTACCACCGCAGATGGTAAAAACTTTAACCTATTGCTGATAAGCAGAGATTTTGAAAACGACCAAAATGTAAGTATTGACTTGCCTTCAGGTACATTTGCCAAAACAGCGACCATAAAAACAATTGCAGCACCCAACTGGAATGTGGACCTTGAAAGCAACCTCAACATCAAAACCGAGACTATTTCCAATTTTGCAACAGGCAGTAGTTTCAAAGTACCCAAGCATTCGATGGTAATAGTCTCCTTTTCGGGTGATTTAAAATTGATTACTGCAAATGAGACTGCTGAAAATACAGTTGCAATAGATGATTTTCAAGTATCACCTAACCCATTGACACAGCAAGGTATTGTTAATTTTCAACTGTCTCAACCAAGTGAAGTAAGCATAGAAATAAAAGATTTATCAGGTGCAAAAGTAAGTACAGTATTAAGCGATTATAGAAATATAGGCAACTATACAGTAAATATTGACAGCCAAAATTTAGCGGCAGGAATGTATATGTGTACCCTTACTACCAACCATAAAGTAGTGACCAAGAAGATAATTATTCAAAAATAAAACTAAAAATAGCATGAAAAAATCCAAACACTTAATAGTAGGTGTGCTTATGATGTCGGCTTTAGCAGTATCAGCACAGGTAACAATTACCATAGACAAAGCCAAACAGTATCAGAAGATTGATGGTTTTGGAACACATTTTGGCAAACATGTTTCTTGGGATTATAATTTACCTCATTATGACGATGATCATTTAAAAAGAATTATTGATGATTTGGGGATAAGTATTCATAGAACATGGATTGACCCTAAATTAGAGATGGATAATGATAACAACGACCCCAACGTTACAGATCTTGCAAAATTCAAAGCAAATTTAGATGTGTCATCTACTGATGGTTGCAAAGCTGAATTTATTAAGCATAAAGATATGATTGCATATATGAAAGCTTATCAAGCTAGAGCATTAAAAAACGGTGATACCATCAAATTTTATGGCACAGTGATTTCTCCGCCAAATTGGATGAAATATACAAAATGTTATTTTGGGACAGACCCAATATGGAACAGATTAGTAAGCAATGAAGAAGAGCTTGAAAAAGGGGGAACTGCAGAAGCAATAAAAGACAGAAAAGACGAGTATGCTGAGTGGTTGTACGCCACCGTTCAAACTTGGAAAGATGCTGGAATAGATTTTTACGCTGTAGGCGTTCAGAATGAACCCTCCTTTGCTCAAGGTTACGGCTCATGTGTATATACACCCTTGTCAATGACAGCTATAATAGCGAAGACTGGACAGCGATTTGACAAGGAAAAAATAAAAACAAAAATAATATTTCCTGAAGATATGGGAGAAGTTGCTATTAACAATCAATATGTGACTACGCTCTCCAAAGATCCTATTGCAAAGAATTATGGACATATTTTTGGTACTCACCAATATACTCAAGATGGAGTAACCCCTGGTTCTATTGGTTCATCTACATGGAGTTCTTTATACAAAATTGCTCAAAGAGGAGCACCAAGGCCAGTATGGATGACAGAAACTTCTGGATACGGTAAGGGTACACCAGCAATGAGGCAGATGTATAGAT
>JAAFID010000279.1 GCA_013297765.1 Cytophagales bacterium
TTTTCTATGGGCGAATATGAAAAAGCTAAAAGTGACTTAACTGTGGCACTCTCCATTTCTCCCTACAACCCTCATGTGTTGAACAATTATGCTTCTGCAGTAGAGATGCTGGGCAATCATAAAGAGGCCATAAAATATTATCAGATGGCGTTACATCTACTTCCTACTTTTGACGAATCTTTGTTGAATCTAGCAGCTATATATTTTAATGAAAATAAAATTGCACAAGCCAAATTGCTAGTGCTGCAAGCAAAGCCAAGTGATAGACAAAGAGAATATCTTAATGCAATAATTCAACATGAAAAAAAATAAAATTTATTTCGTCTTCCATACAACCCTTTTTATACTTCTATAATCTTATCACCAAAATCAATCTCTCACCTTTTAATACCGTTTATGAAACATTTTAAAAAAATCAAATTTTACTTTGCACTGTTTTTACTAGCCATTGGTTTTGGAAAAACTACTGCCCAAGACATTACTGTAAGTCCCAAGGTGTGCTATTTTTCTGGCAACGAGATGGTGAAATTTAGCATTACTTCAAAAAATGTTGAATTTAGTACCAATAACAGCGACTGCCCTAGTAAATTATTAGTCACCTCTAGTAATGTGGTATTTCAGCAGGGTACTCCAGTATTGAATCAACTACCCATAATCGTATCTAAAAATAAAATTGAACTAGAAATAAACCCTGGAACGGAAGGCTTTTATAACCTTACTGTGGGTGCTGGAGAGCCTTGTGCGTATCAATGCAATAATTGTGTAGAGTTTAAACAGCGAAAAATTTTTACCACTAATGTTTCCAATACAAACGACAGGTACACTATAAAAGCGTTGCTCACAGCTAGCGGATATACCTTTGCGGCCAATCAATCAGTGGCTGCGGATACAAATTTATTTATACAAAAAGAGGACATTCAAATTACTTCTACCAATACATTGACCATTTCAGATATTCGGCTGAACCGTATTTCTAAAGATACAGTGATGATAGAGGCTACAAGTGTCTATCCATTATGGAGAGGGGCGTATAATATAACCATCAAAAATTTACCAGGTATGCAAATGTATCAAGGCCTATTTTTAGAAGCCCCACAAGTAAAGGCTGCCATAGCTCGACCTTTTGCGGGGGTAAAATCGAAATTTACTATTTCTGTAGCAGGGATGCAATTCTCTAAAACAGATACTAGCAATTGTAAAACAAAACTTAAGGTGCAAGCCTCGGATGTAGTATTTAATGGTGCTACCAATGCCCTTGCCATGCCTTTAGAAGTAAGTGAAGTAACTATCCAAGATTCTATCATTTTTGGTTATGTAAAGTTTCAAAGTGATATGGTCAATTGCACGGCAGCACTAATGAATCGCACGGGCTGCAATATTGCTAATTCTGATAATATACCAATGAGATTTGAACCACTAGAGAAAAGTCCTGATTTTTCACCTACGTTACATATTGAAAATCCTACTGCTGGCGTAAAGTCTAAGTTTCAAATCCGTGTTCCTAATGCACAATTTATTAAGACCGGGGTAGGCGATTGCAGTAGCAAATTAAAAGTTACCGCCTCGGATGTAGTGTTCTTCGGAGCTACAGGATATACAGATATTGCTTCAGCAATTAGCAATGTAATTGTGGGTGATAGCATAATTACGGGTGATATATTTCTAAGCCCACAAAATTATGTAGTGTATATTTTTTTAAGTGCCAGAGAAGATGGTTGCACAGGAGATTATTCTAATATGGTAGGTATTTCAAATTCTCAATTAGCCCCGAAACTATACACTATATCCACTGCGGAAGCCAATAGGGGAGAGGTGATGAATATAAAAGCCAATGTCGCTTCCAATCTTTATTTTACAAATACCAGAATTTCTGATTGTAGCTTAAATGGGAAACCTAATTATTTGATAGCAAGTATGAACCCTAAGGATATGGAAATAACTAATGGAACGGTTTCATATTTGGTAGATTCTGCAAGTGTAAAGTATGTCGATGAATTTCAAATTTATTCAATTTCTATCGCTTGGAAAGTTCCTGAAAATGCACCAATAGGTGATTACAGGCTAGCACTACGTAAGGGTGTAGGCTGTAATTTCGAATCAGTAGAAACGGTAGCCGTGGTGTGTAGAGATACTGCTTATGAAAAACTGGACATCATTGGGCCAAGAGAAGTGTGTAAAAACACACTCCAAACATTTAGAATAAATAAATTTAATGACACTCGATATACATGGAAAGTGTATAATGGTAATTTTTTAATTGATGTACATGGTGGGTTAAATGCTACATTGGAAAAGGAAGTAGCAGGCGATTCTGTTTCCGTATATTTTAACCAATATAAAACAATTTTA
>JAAFID010000028.1 GCA_013297765.1 Cytophagales bacterium
AGCCTTGTTTTTTCAGAGAAGATTTTTTTATAAAGGGTTTTAATCATTTCTTCGGATATTATTTTTCAATAAAAAGAACTTTGCAAGATAATACCAATATTCATTCTTGATTATTTTCTCTGCACTATGCAATGATTTTTCCATAGGTATTCTGTGCAAATGATTGATAAATACATCGTGCTTTAAGCCAGAAATACCAAAGGAGGTAGCACAATGTTGTGTATGATACAACCATTGAAAAAAAGATTTTGGAACATCCTCATCACTAAATGGAAATGCAAAACTATTGGATTTAACACTAAATTTTTCATTCAATATATTGATGCATTCTGTAGTTTGCTGTTTCCTAGCGTCAATAGAAATATCTTTGTAATGTGGATGCGACACGCTGTGTGCACCAATAGTAAAGCCTCTTACCAATAGTTGTTGAATTTCTGTGCTAGTTAAATATGGTTTTACATTAGTTAAATATGAATCAAAGTCTATTTCTAATATTGCCCCGATTGCATCAATTTGCGCTATGTGATTATAATTATAGGCTTTTAGTTGCTGAATAAGCATTGGACTTGAAGTTATACTTACATCTATTTTTTTATTAATCAATGCAAAATCTATTGCTACATGTTTAACTTTTTCAATAATCAAACTTACTTTATATCTATAAAATAAATCTTGATTATCTATAAATCCTGAATTTATAAAAAAAGTTGCAGGAATTCCCTTTGCCAGCAAAATTGGGGCTACTATGTGGTATAACTCACTCAGCCCATCATCGAAAGTAAGGTGAAATACTGGTTTGGAGAATCTGTTATTATGCAAATTATATTGCTGTAATTCGTATAGCGAAATGGGTGTGTAATGTTTGCAAAAAAATTCTAAATCTTGGGTAAATAATGCAACATTTCTAATTGGATAAAGATTGCTGATGTGAGGTAAATGTGTATTACTTACCGTATGGTATAATGGAAGCAATAGTTTTTGCCCAGATATACTTATAAGTGATTTTAAAGAGGTTAGTGAGTTCAACTTTTCAACCATTTAATTAAAATTGGAAGTTTGTTAATTATTATATTGGAATACACAGAAACTTTACCACCAAACCCTTGATAGAACCTTGCTAATTCAACATTATTTGAGCCATCAAAGTCCAGCACAGTATCTTTATCTGCATGTAATTGTATCACTTGATCAATTAAATAAAACATGGCTCGTTCTTGTTTGCCTTTGGCAGAAACTCCCGAAAATAAAAATATAATTCTTTGGTTGCTCACTATAAACAATGCACCGGCTAGAAGTTCATTGCTGGCAAAATTTCTAACCCCAACGCACCAACTTTGCTGGCGTTGCAGGGCAGCAGCATTTAGTTTGGTAAGCGTTTCATATTGCTTGGTGCCCATATCAGGATATTCTAAGCCTTTGAAATTTTTGAACAAATCTATTACTTCGGGCAAGTTGGTATTGTTTTCAAATATCAGGTTTTCTACAGCTACTTTTTTGAGGTTGCGTTTTAAATTGGTACTGTAGTTTGCGTACAGTTGCGGGTAGCTGTGACCTAGGTCTAGTTCAATGTTGGTATTTTGGGTACACGAATCTATTATTGCCCCGTTAGGTTCGCCATGTGCCACGGAGATACTCATCTCTACATATCTAAATTTTGCTGGTATATGGTTTAAAAAATCATGAAGCAAATTGCGGTCAATTATATTTTTTGAAAAAACACCCAACTGCTGTGCAAATAGAGGTGGGTAGATGTATTTCAAACCCCATTTGTGTTTGTAACATAAGGGCATTACAGCTTCATAATTGCCAAGTATTAGTGCATCCCATTTACAATTAGACACCACATCCAAATACCACGAAAGCCCATACACCAATGGATTTTGGGACTGCAAAATACAAGCATCCCAAAGTGTAAAGTTGATACTTTTATGTGGCAGGTATTGGATCAAAGGTGGTATGTTGAACAGGTTGTTATAACGAAATTATTTTTTCTTATTGTTGCGACCAAATTCACTTACAAGAAAACTTTCATAACCAGCATCAAGTTCATCACGCTTTTTAGTGCCACGTTTGCCATAGTTTTTTTCTTTAAACTCTTCTAGAGTTGTCAAGTTGTTGCTTTTAATTTTGTTCATTTTATACTAATTTTTACATTTTTTTACAAATATTTTTCTACCGCACCAACAATTCCCTTGCATTATCAATAGCCGAGGCAGTAGGCTTAGCACCGCTTAGCATTTGGGCTATTTCTTGCACACGGTCTTCGTGGTTTAATAATCTTACCTTGCTTATGGACTTTGTGGCGGTATTGTCCTTATAGACAAAATAATGGGTATCGCCCTGTGCCGCTATTTGTGGCAGGTGCGATATAGAAATTACTTGGTGGCTTTTGGCCATTTTTCGCATCATTTTGCCCACTTTCATGGCTATCTCGCCCGAAACGCCTGTCTCTATTTCGTCAAATATGATGGTTGGCAAAGCCGTTTTATCTGCCAAAAGATATTTGATACATAGCATAAGTCTAGAAAATTCTCCACCAGAGGCTGCATTTTTTAGTTCTTGTGGTGCTATACCTTTATTGGCACTAAAGAGTAAGGCAATATCGTCTGCACCAGTATTGTTGGGTGCTATAGGTTTATGGTTGATAACAATGCTTCCATTCACAATGCCTACTTCTTTTAGCATTGCTTCTACTTCTGTAACGATACGTGGCATCACCTGCTTGCGTGTTGCTGTAAGTGTTTCGGCTGCCTGTATCAATTTTTTATGCCAATTTTCTGTTTCTTTTTTTAATGATGCTAAAGTTTCATCGAGATGCTCTACTGTGCTTACTTTTGCTTGCAATTCTTTTTGCAGGGCAATCAATTCGGCATTGGTAAGTACGCCATGTTTTTTTTGCAAAGTGTAAATAGTGCTTAGGCGACTTTCTACCGCTGGCAATGCCTCGGCTGTAAATTCTATGCTATTTTCTTGTTCTTCTATTTCGCTTTGAATGTCTTTCAATTCGGCTATTGTTCCCTTTAATCTTTGCTGTAGCAAACCCAATGCAGGATTGAAACCAGCAAGTTGTGCCAACAACTTTTCTACACTTTGTAGGCCTAATAATAAATTATTTTCTTCACCATTCAGTAGTTGAGTTGCCGCTACTAGCTTGGTTTTAATGTCTTCGGCGTTGGCTAGTAATTTTAATTTTTGTTCTAGCTGCTCTTGCTCATCGGGCAGTATTGCAGCGGTGTCTAGCTCTTCCAGCAAAAAGGAATTGAAGCTCAATTGTGCTTTTTCTTGCGTTGCTTGGCCAAGCAATTGTTCATATTTTTCTTGTGCGGTTTTATATTGTTTAAAAATATTCTTGTACTCATTTACGTGCGTAGTATTGGCAGCAAATGCATCGATAATGGAAAGTTGAAAACCTGAATTTCCCAATGCCAATGTTTCATGTTGCGAATGCACATCTACCAGTCTGTTGCCCAATTTTTTCAATAGGTCGAGTGTCACTGGCGAATCATTTACAAATGACCTAGACTTGCCTGCCGCATTTATTTCTCTACGAATAATACAGGTATTGTCGTAGTCTATATCTTCTGTTTCAAATACTTTTTGCAAGGCATAATCCTTAATGTCAAACTGTGCCTCAATCACACATTTTTCCGCAGCATTGAGCAAGGCTTTAGAATCTGCTCTGTTACCTAACAACAGCCCTATCGCTCCCAGCATGATTGACTTTCCTGCACCTGTCTCGCCAGTAATGATATTGAGACCAGCCGATGGTGTCATTTCCAAATGCTCGATTAACGCGTAATTTCTGATGAGTAAACTTTTTAACATAACTATTTTTGATGAAGTTTTTCTAAGAATCTATGCTACTAATTATTCCGACAATTTATTTCTAAAAAAATAAATTTCATGATTTTAAATTCCTCGCAATCTTGCTACCATTAGCAATGCAGTAGTACTCATGCTGTCTGTAATTTCGCTACGCATTACCATATCAATTGCTTCTTTCAAATGTACTTTTCTTACCGATAGTTTTTCTGTTTCTTCTGGCATACTTTCGCCAGGAGTGAGCTCTTCGGCAAGGTAAAGAAAACCTACTTCGTCTGTTACCGAGTTTGAGGTGTGTATTCTCGAAAGTTTTGTCCATTTATTGGCAGTATATCCCGTCTCTTCTTTCAATTCTCTCTTGGCAGTATCTAGTGGGTCGGTATTCATTGGGCAGCCGCCTTCTGGTATTTCCCAGGTATATTCATTCAACGTGTAGCGGTACTGCCCTACTAAATAGGTATAGCCATCGGCATCTACTGGTACTATGCCTATGGCTAGGTTTTTCATTGAAACAACACCATAAATACCCTCGCCACCTGATGGGTTAATCACTTGCTCTTCTCGCACGGCTATCCAAGGGTTGCTATATACAGGCTTGCTCGACAATGTTTTCCAAGGGTTAGTGGTATCTACATTCATATTTTCCAAAGGTTTTGAACTTAAATTTCCTAGTTGCAAAATAATACAAAACCTTGTATAGCGGTAATCATTGTTGATAATAAAGCGATGGGCAATAAAGCAGGTGAATTTATTTTTGTATTTTTAACTTCTATTAAACTTATGGAAAATACGACATCAATAATTACTCAAGTACCTCTAAACGATTTGCATGAATCGCTAGGTGCAAAAATGGTTCCTTTTGCAGGCTTTAATATGCCTGTACGCTACAGTTCTGACTTAGAGGAACACCATACCATTCGCAATGGGGTGGGCGTATTCGACGTTTCGCACATGGGCGAATTTCGGTTGAAAGGTCCGCAAGCATTGGAATTAATTCAATTAATCTCTAGCAACGACGCCAGCATATTAACCAATGGTAAGATTCAATATAGCTGCATGCCCAACGACAAGGGCGGTATTGTGGATGATTTGCTGATTTATAAAATTGAAGACGAAGAATATTTGTTGGTGGTAAATGCTGGCAACATTCAAAAAGATTGGGATTGGATAGTTAAAAACAATTCTTTTGAAGTGGAGATGACCAACGAATCTGCTGATTGGTGTTTGTTTGCAGTACAAGGCCCCAAGGCTGCTGAGGCGTTACAATCATTGACCGCAACTGATTTGAAAGTTATGGAATATTATACTTTCATTATCGGCGAATTTGCCAATGTTTCCAACATCATTATATCTGCTACAGGCTACACAGGTGCAGGAGGCTTTGAAATTTATGTACCTAAAGCATTTGCTTTGCAAGTATGGAATAAAATATTTGAAGCTGGTGCATCTTACGGTATAAAACCAATAGGCCTTGGTGCTAGAGATACACTAAGGCTAGAGATGGGCTATTGCCTTTACGGCAATGACATTGACGATACCACATCACCCTTAGAAGCGGGTTTAGGGTGGGTAACAAAGTTGAATAAAAAATGTATCAATTATGAATACCTGCTTCAGCAGAAAGAAAATGGTGTCTCTAAAAAATTAGTAGGCTTTACCATGATTGACCGTGGCATACCTCGTGGACATTATGAAATACAAAATGAAGCTGGTGAAACAATAGGCACAGTCACTTCTGGAACGCAATCACCAACGCTAGGGATTGGTATTGGTATGGGCTATGTTCATAGTGCTTATGCAAAGGTGGGAAGCGAAATATTTATCCTAGTGCGAGGTAAGAAATTGAAAGCCCAAGTGGTAAAAATGCCTTTTGTAAATAGACAAGTATAAAAAATGCCAAATATAGATGTATGCCTAAGTCCTCAATTGATTGGGCAATATGGTGCAGAAGGAAAAATAGTAGTTGTGGTAGATATATTGCGAGCTACATCGTGTATGGTTACTGCATTTGCAAATGGTGTTACATGTATTTTGCCAGTAGAAACTGTAGAAGAATGTGCTGAATTTAAAACCAAAGGACACCTTACGGCAGCAGAAAGAGAAGGTAAAATTGTAGATGGTTTTGAAATAGGCAATTCACCCTTCAGCTATCTACAACCCAATATTAAAGGGCAAACGATAGGCATTACTACTACTAATGGTACTAAAGCTATTAAACTGAGTGCCGCCGCCGAACAAATTTTAATAGGTGCATTTCTCAACAAAACCGTCATTGCCCAATATTTATTAGCCCAAAATAAAGATGTGTTAATTGTGTGTGCAGGCTGGAAAAATAAAATGAATCTAGAAGATACTTTGTTTGCAGGTGCGTTGGTATCTCTATTAGAGACATCATTTATCTCAGTCAATGATTCAGCAGTTGCTTCAAAAGTATTGTATGAAGCAGCAAAAAATAATTTATTTGCTTTTGTAACACAAAATTCATCGCACTACAAAAGACTTAAAAACTTAAACCTAGACAAAGACATTGCTTTTTGCTTGCAACAAGATATTTACCAAGTAATACCAACGATGAAGGGCAGCGAGATGGTAGCAATGCAGCTTACAGCGGCTAATAGCAAATAAATTATTTTTGAAAAAATATAGAATATGGAATCTGCCAAAGAAATAAATCATGAAATCATAATTGCACAGTTTATAACTAAAGTAGTATCAACCCAGCAAATATGGGGGCTAAAAAGCGAAGAAGGTTGGGCTGTTGCAATGTCGAACCTATACGACAAAGCCGAAGTGTATGTATTTTGGCAAACTCAAGATGCCGCACAGCAGTGTAGTAAGGAAGAATGGAAGGACTACAAGCCAGAAAAGATTAGCCTTGCTGAATTTTTGGAAGATTGGTGTGTAGGTATTTTTGAAGAAAATAGCCTAATAGGTGTACAGTGGGATTATAATCTTTGTGGTGGAGAAATAGAACCGATGGAACTAGCACAACAAATAATTGGGGAAATAAAAAAGACAAATACGCCTATTAAGTTTGTAAAATATGCTACGCTACAAGCCTTATCCAATTTGATAGACAAGGCAATTTTAGATGATCAAGATTTTAGCAGTTAATAACGGTTTAATATATACCAAAATAGTCGGAAGTGTAGTTTGTATTTGTAATCTTTTTTTTAGTTACAATTTTAAATGTGGCTTCATGATTTTATTTTATTAATTTGGGATAATTTAAAAAGCACATCCTTGGTTATTTGACATTTACTAAAACACAAAAACTATCATTTATGAAAACATCCTTTATACTATTGTTTATTATTGCAACTGGTATTTACACATCTTTGTATGCACAAAAAAAACTTCAACTAGGTGCTACAGCCCCCGATTTTAAAGCATTTAATCATAAGGGTAAAAGTGTAAGCCTTTACAATGAATTGAAAGATGGCCCTGTTGTTTTGGTTTTTTATAGAGGCAACTGGAGTAGCGAGTGTATGGATTTTCTTATGGCCATTCAAGATTCTATGGATGTTATCAAAGAAAAAAGAGGTACTGTAATAGCGGTAACTCCAGAAAATGCCAAGGGAATAGAAAAAACATTGACTAAATCTAAGGCAAAATACAGTTTAGTGAGCGATATGAATGCAGAAATCATGAAGCTTTACGATGTGGAACATAAAGCCGATCCGCATTTGATAAATCAACTAAAGACAAAAGGAGTCGATTTGAAAACCCTGAATGAAACCAACGCTACTTATTTGCCAGTACCTGCTGTATTTGTAGTGGGTAAGAACAAAAAAATCAATTACATCTTCTTTGAAGCAGACTATACCAAACGCCCCTATATTTCTGATTTTGTAGCCACACTAGATGCGGTAATGGGTGGAGGTTTTAAAAAGAAATAGTATTTGAATTGTTGAAATAAAAGAATGGCTTAAAAAGTACGTTTATAAATTGTAGATACATGTAAAAAATATATACTTTTGCTATATGTTAATAATTATATAAACTATATATGAAAACTGTATTACTTAAAATAGACGACTCCATATTTGTTGAAACTGAAATGAATGTTTTAGGAATGAAAATTTCTAGAACTCGTTATATCAATGAGGCTATCGCTTACTACAATAAGGTTCAAAAAAAACTTCTTTTGGAAAATAAATTTAAAGCAGAATCTAACCTTGTTAGAAAAGATTCTTTAAATGTCCTTCAAGACTTTGAAAAAATAGACTATAGTGATGAATCAATATGAAATTTGGATTGCCGATTTGAGTCCTAAAATAGGAACTGAAGCTGGAAAAGTAAGACCAGTAATTGTGGTGCAAACAAATTTTTTAAATAAAATAGCCCATCCTTCTACCATTATTTGCCCTATAACTACCAATATTCATAAAAACGCAACTATCCTAAGAGTTCATCTTCTAAAGGGAATGGCTAATTTGAATGAAGATTGCGATGTAATGATTGATCAAATTCGTGCAATTGACAACAAACGTTTGATTAAAAAACTAGGCAATCTACCCCATGAATTGATTGAAAAAGTCAAAGAAAATGTCAAGCTAATCATGGAGTTGGAATAATAATAAAAAGGCTTCAAGTTTTATAAAACTTGAAGCCTTTTTATTATTATATATTCCATTTTACAAATGTATCACCTCGCCGTAGGCTGCTGCTGCTGCCTCCATGATGGCTTCTGACATGGTAGGGTGTGGGTGAACAGATTTAATAATATCCATGCCTGTAGTTTCTAGTTTACGAGCCACGACCACTTCCGCAATCATTTCGGTTACATTAGCACCTATCATGTGTGCACCTAGCCATTCGCCATATTTGGCATCGAATATCACTTTTACAAAACCATCTTTTGCACCCGAGGCACTCGCCTTGCCTGAGGCAGAAAATGGAAATTTGCCTACTTTTATTTCATATCCTTTTTCTTTTGCCGCTTTCTCGGTAAGCCCTACAGATGCTATCTCTGGACTGCAATAAGTACAGCCAGGAATATTGCCGTAATCTAAAGGTTGTGGGTGGTGACCAGCAATTTTTTCTACGCAGATAATTCCTTCGGCAGATGCTACGTGAGCCAAGGCTTGCCCTTTCACAATATCGCCAATAGCATAAATACCAGGAATATTAGTTTTGTAAAAATCATCTACCAATACTTTTCCTTTGTCTGTCGCTACGCCTACTGTTTCTAACCCTAACCCTTCAAGGTTGGTAGTAACTCCTACTGCCGAAAGCACCACATCGCAGTCTATAGACTGCATACCTGTTGCAGTTTTAATATTTACTTTGCAACCTGCACCTTTCGCATCTACACTTTCTACACTGGCATTGGTAAGTATGTCAATGCCTATTTTTTTCAATGATTTCTCTAGTTGTTTAGAAATTTCCTCGTCTTCAACTGGTACAATGTTGGGCATAAATTCCACTATCGTTACTTTTGTACCCATAGTAGCGTAAAAATAAGCGAACTCAACGCCTATAGCGCCACTACCCATGATTACCATGTTTTTTGGCTGTGTAGGCAATACCATTGCCTCACGATAACCTATGATTTTCTTTCCATCAATTTTAACATTGGGCAATTCTCTAGACCGCCCGCCAGTAGCTAGAATAATACTGTTGGCCTCTACAGTTTCTTTTTTGCCAGCAGCATCTGTGACTTCTATTTTTTTATTGCCAATCAATTTTCCAAAGCCAGCGATGATATCTATTTTATTTTTTTTGAATAAAAACTGTATGCCTTTGCTCATGCCACCAGCCACGTCTCTACTTCTTTTTACTACTGCCGTAAAATCTGCTTCAGCACTTGTTACATTAATTCCATAGTCTTTGGCATGGGTGATGTATTCGAATACTTGTGCACTTTTCAACAATGCTTTAGTAGGGATACAGCCCCAGTTTAGGCATACGCCGCCTAGTTCGGCTTTTTCTACTACTGCCACTTTCATCCCTAGTTGTGAAGCTCTTATTGCTGCCACATAGCCACCAGGGCCACTACCTATTACTATTAAATCGTATTTTGACATTTTATTTTTATTTGATGATGATAATTATATAGTCCTGCGAACTATATTTTGAAAAGTCACTATCGACAAATTTAAGCGATAAGTTATTAATGCCACACATCATAAGCATTTTTTTTGATTGCTGACCACGATGAAAAAGCAATCACATCACCACAAAAAAATGTAACATCTATTGAAATACCCAAAATAGAATTTGAGTTGAAAACAAAGGACTATATTTTTTAAATTTATATATTACTTATGTTAAGTTTTTTAAATTGAAAATTCATCATTTAAAAAATTATTTTTCACTTATTCAAGCAACCTTTCACAGGTTTTAAAGTCTATTAGTTGTAAACATTAAAATTTGATTATTATCGAAAGTAATTACGATATAGAACTGGCAAAAAAATGTAGCAAGGGCGATGTTTTGGCACAAGAAACACTTTACAAAAAGTACGGCTCTCGTATGCGCTATGTTTGCCTGAGGTATGCTCGTACCACATTCGAGGCCGATGATATACTTCATGAAGCATTTATTAAAATATTTGCAAATATATCTAATTATCAAGGGAAAAGCACACTGGAAAGTTGGATAAAAAAGATATGTATCAATACCTCGATTGATACATTTAAAAAAAATACACGATTGTTTACCCAACCCTATTTGGATAGCCATGATTATGCAGATGAAGCCAATAATGATGACCAGTTTGAAGATATGGCAGAAACGTTGTCTAATCAGGAACTACTCGAAATCATTAATCAACTTCCAGAGGGGTATCGCATGGTATTTAACTTGTATGCTATGGAAAATTATACTCATCAGCAAATTGCCCAAACGCTTGGCATTACTGAGGGTACATCCAAATCACAATTATTCAAAGCAAGAAAGTTGTTGAAAGCTTGGGTTACAGAATATGCACGAAAGGAAGATGCGAAAGTGATTCAAATACAATTTTTACCTAACTCGCAAGGCTTGCTGGGCTTGTCGCCTGCTTAATAAAATATAAATATTCTATCTATGGAAGAACAAAAAAATAGAATAGACGATTTCTTTAAACGTCGCTTGTCTGATGAAGAAGCTACACTCCCTAGCGATGGGTGGAATGCTATAAAATCTAAACTTGCAGCACAGCAAGGCGGCACAACTATGCCCAATAACAACAGGTTTGGCAATAAAAGAATCATTTTAGCAATGTGTTTATTGTTACTATCTCTCGGTACTACAGTATGGTATGCGGTAAAACTAAAATCTGAAAATAAGGTGTTGGCGAGCAAATTAAATAGCCAAAATAATCAGGCTGGGGAAAATAACTTAAACACTAAATCCGCAACTGCACTTGCAAAAACAGATTTTGAAAAAAAACAATTGCCTGATGTTAAAAAAACTAAATACCCTTCGTCTAACTTAGAAAATTTAATCACAGATTTGAATACATTTTCTAAATCAAAAAAGCATTCAGATTTGTTGAAATTAAATTCAAAAAAAATAGCTACCAAAACTATACAGGCAAATAACAGTAAGCATAAAGGCAATATAAATAGAATAGAAAAAAGCACTTACAACAATCAAAAAAATACTAAAAACAGCAACCACAATTTCGTGCATTTACAGGCAAATACTGGACAGCAAAAGTCTTTAAAAAATAAAAGCATGAATTCTAAAATTAAGGATAATCACTATTCAGTAATGTCCAAACTGCCAATTATTAAAAATAAAAATCAATCTAAAATACCAGCGAAGCAGAATTTAAAGAAGGACATAGCAGGTGTCATTATACTTAATGAAAGTTTAAATGCAAACTCATCCACTTTAGCAGCAAATACGGCACTTGTAGATCCACCGCAAATAAATATTGACACATTTAAATTGACTAATGATGCAAAAATAAATAGTATAAAACCAACTGTAATAGACACCACCCTCGAATTGGTTAAAACAGAAACTACAGCAGCAATAGAAACCAAAAATCAATCAAAGAAAAAGAAAAGTTTATTAGGTGGAATGGGTGTTGCCTTGGAATATTTTATTGCACCAGATTTAGCCTACAATTCCGTGGCATATAGTGGTACACCGATATCAAAAGCAGCTCAAGAGTACAAAAAAAATGACCAAAACAGGACAGGCTTTTCTAGTGGTTTGTTATTGAATCTGCAAGTTTCTAAAAAGTTTTACCTGCAAACAGGTTTTATATATTCTAATGCGGGCAATAAAAACAATTCGAATTATCAGTGGAAATCTGCTGACACCACTTTGGTAGGTTATAAGATCAATACGAATACTTTAGATTCTTCCAAATGGACAACTTTATCACCAGATGTACAATTTATATATCAATCCATTAGTCAAAATAACTGGCAAAATATACCAAGTCCGACTTTACTCAATTCTACATCTATGTCAGATAGCAGTGTGAGTAACAGATATGTTGTCACCCAAAATTATCAAAAAGATTTTAGCGATGGCAGCCAACTTCAATACCAAATAAAAATAAATGAATATGTAAACAACCTCAACCAGCGGGTAAAAAACAGCATTAATTATTTTGGTATTCCAGTAGTAATAGGCACTCGATTAGCATTGAGCGACAGAATTTCTTTCGGTATATTTTCTGGGGTTATTACCAATATATTGCTATCGCCCAGTAAAATCAATGCATACTCTTATCAAGAGAGTGAATATTCTAGCAAAATTACAGTAAAAGAAATAGCCTTAAACAAACTTAATTTTGTGTATTGGGGAGGCGTAGATATTTGCTACCAACTGAACAAACAATGGGCTATACGTTTAGCACCAGTGGTAAAGCATTCGCTCAACTCTATTTATAAAGACGAGGCTATATTAAGGCAGGTGCCCTATTCTTATGGTATTCAATTGGGTGTAAAGTATATCATTCGTGATATATTCTAATCATAAAAATGGAGCGTACGCACTTTTATCTACCACATTTAGTTTTAGTTTTGTAAATCCAAAATTCAGCTTTTGGTTTTCAATTCTATTGTAAATGCAATTATTCATATCCAAATATAAACTTGAGCTATTGTCGCTCCTTGCAGCCATTTTATTGGCTTTGCCTTGGGTATTGCCCTCGGTGGGTTGGGTTATTTTTGTTGCCTTTGTACCTTTGATATCCATCGTTTTTGACAAGACAGTTTCATTTCGCAAAACAGCGATACTCATTTTATGTAGTTGTTGTATTTGGTTTGCACTGGCTACTAGTTGGCTATATGCTTTACGTTTTTCAACATTAGATTTTGTGTTGCTTGTTCCGTTTCTATTGCTTTACGGTGCTATACTTTCGCTGCCTTTTTTATTTGCCAAATATTTTTTTAAATCTTCAATTCATTTGGCTATACTATTGCTACCACTATCTTGGTGGGTGGTAGAGTGGGCAAATTCAAATTGGGATTTGGCCAATACTTGGGTCAATCTGCACTATGCCCTTTGCGATTATCCCTATTTATTAGGTTTTATACATTATACTGGTTTTAGGTGGGCTTCTCCATTTATTCTTTGCATCAATTTGGCGGTCTATTTATTTTGCTTTAAAACTGAAATCTTCGACTCGTTTAAAGATAAGTTTAAGTGGGGTATAATGGGTATAACGATGGTATTTATTTGCCTCAATGTATTATTTCAGCTTAAAAATATTCCTTCAATACATCAAGCTAAAATTGCAGTAGTGCAACCAAATTTTGACCCATATCAAGAGATAGATTCTTTAGTTGCGGCCCAACGCTACCAAAAACTGGTGGGCATGTCGCAGCAAGCCGCTAGCCAGAAACCCGATTTGATTTGTTGGCATGAAACTGCCCTGCGAGGCCCACAAATAGAAGTAGATCATATAGACACTGATACCGCAATAGCCTCTATAAAAAAGCTTTCTCAACAGTTAAAAGCTCCAATTTTGTTAGGTACATTTTTATTTAAAATATATGATTATCGACCTAGCAATTATACTGCAGTAGCTACTGGCGATGGTAGGTATTATGATGTCACCAATGCCGCAATGCTCGTTCAGCCCAATGGTGGTATAGCTACCTACTATAAGATGAAATTAGTGCCTTTTATAGAGCGGTTGCCTTTTATCAAATATTTGGCGGGTACATCACGAAGCATATTTGCCTTAGGCGAGCAATTTCCTAGCTATGAAATAGGTAAAAAAAGAACAATATTAAAAACAGATTCAATGGGCATACTACCAGTAATCTGCAATGAATCGGTTTATCCTAGCCATGTAAAACAATTTGCAATGAAAAGTACAGATGTAATAATAATAATAAGTAACGATGGCTGGGCGGGTAATTCGCAATTGGCAAACTTGCATGCCGCTTATGCAAAAATACTTGCTATAGAAAACCATAAGTATGTTGTACGTGCCACTAACAATGGTGTGTCTATGATTATTACACCCAAAGGCGAGATTCAAAATAAAACACAATTTGGCAAAGACACCACTATGATTGGAACTATAAAATATTGATGTGATTTCTATATAATTTTTCAACATTTTACCACCTTTATCATTTAGGCTCGTATAACTTTAAATTATATGGTGATTTCAAAAATGCAGTTTGCAAATTGCTAAAAATCAAAAACTAATTATACCCTAACCTTCCCCTTTAAAGCCTATGAAAAATCTTAACTATTTACTAAAATTAATGTTTGTTGTGTTGCCTCTATGGGCACATGCAGGCGATTTAAAACCTAAATTTGAGGTAGATAAGCCCAAAGTTTGTTTAGAAAGTAGAGCAAATAGCGAAATGATTACCTTTACCAATACCACCGAAGAAGGTTTGTGGACAGGAAATATTACCTACCAATGGAAGTTTCTGAACCTGAATACTAAAGATTCTATAGTTAAAAATGGGTCAGGGCCATACACCTTACCATTAACAGAAGGCGATTGGCTAGTGTTGGTAACTGCTGAAGACGAAAAAACTCCCCAAAAAAATAGAGGGGTGGAAAGAGATACCGTGTACATTGGCAGAAAAAAAATGATTAAAATGGTGCGTGAGGTTACTGCTTGTATAGGTTCAGTAGCTGAAATAAATGGCCCTTTGGGTTTTGAAAAATATGTTTGGCTGAAAGAGAAAGATACCGTAGGAACCAATCGGATACTGAAAGTGCTTGCGGGTGCGGGTAAGTATGATTTGATGGCCACTTCTTATGCAGGTTGCCAATCAGAAGATACAGTAACTTTGATTCGAGAAAAATGTAACCCAACTGCACTAGAAGAAAACCTATACATACAAAACATAAAAATTTCACCTAATCCTGCTACAGACTTTGTAAATATAGGGGTTACGCTAGGTACAGTTTCCGAATTGCAAGTATCCTTTATAGATGCTATGGGCAAGGAAGTAAGGGTAGAAAACCTTGGTACAAACAGTTCATTTGAAAAAAATATTGACATAGCCAACATGGGCAGTGGGCTATATCAACTTCGCTATCTGGTGAATGGCAATACAGTAAAAACAGAACGCTTGGTCATAAAATAATTTTGGATATTTGTGAAGTTTAAAAAACACATCTTTTAGGTGTGTTTTTTTGTTTTATACTAATCCCTAACTTTAAGAAAATAATCAATAATCTCATGCCAAAGTCGTCATCTGTAGAGCTCAAAATTGTACAAGCCGCTGAAAAAAAATGTCTAAAGAACAAATTGCATTTAACAAACTCTCCGGTCAGATAGATGCTTTAGAAAAAAGTTTAATAGATACCAAAGGCAAACTTGATGCTATTTTAACCTATCATAATAAAAATGTGCTTCCAGTACAAAAAAGTTTAGCTGCCTCAGAAGTACAGCTTGCAAAAGCAATTTCAGATGCAAGCTATAATGACAAATTTAGCAGAAAGCAAAAAGAGCAATTTGGCGAAGTGATAGTGGATTTATTAGACAAAGCTTTTGGGGTAATACAGCCAGACGAAGCCACCGAAAAGCTATACGACCAGTGGGCAGAGTCTTCCTATAAAGAAGAGTGTGAATCTATGGATTCGCAGGCAAAAGATATGATGAACGATATGCTGAAAAATGAATGGGGGATAGATACAGATTTAAGCCAATTTGAAAATACACCCGAGGGGCAGGCTCAGTTGATGGCACACTTAAAAGCATTGATGGAGGAAGCCCAGCAAAAGAAAAAAATGGAATATGAAAATAATATTGGTTCGGGCAAAGGCAAATCAAAAAAACAAACCGCCAAAGAAAAACAACAAAGAGAGCAGGAAGCCCTGCAACTAAAAAGTCTGCGCAGCATATACATATCGCTGGCAAAAGCACTGCACCCAGATACCGAAACAGATGAAGATGCCAAGGCTATTAAAGAAGAATTGATGAAAAAGGTAACTGTTGCCTACGATAACCGTGACTTGGCTGCACTACTGAAACTAGAAATAGAATGGATAAATCAAGGCGATGCACAACTTGAAAAATTGTCTGATGAGAAATTAAAATTATATGTCAATATTCTAAAAGAAAAACTTGCAAATTTGAAGACAGAAAAAGAAATGATGAGTCACAATCCACATTACATGGGCGTTGCACATTTGATGCATGAATCTGAAAAAACGGCCATCAAACAAATGAAGAATCACACTCAAAAATTATCAATGGTTAGTAATGACTTTATTAGTATGGCAAAAGACTTTAGAGATAGCCAATATAGGAAAGACCTTTTAGAATTTGTAAGCGAATATCAGGAATCAATGTCTTTTAGACAAATGATGAAACAATTCAGTTTTCCTTCTTGATATTTTTTTTAAATCCCTTCAATAACTGGTACTCTTTTTCTACTTTTGATAGGTATATTTACAACTCAATTTATATTTCAATTCTAAAATTTAAGATACAATGAAAATTACTGTAATCGGAGCTGGAAACGTAGGTGCAACTTGTGCAGACGTATTGGCTACTCGTGAAATTGCTAAAGAAATCGTATTGCTGGATATTAAAGAAGGTGTTGCAGAAGGCAAGGCACTTGACATTTGGCAAAAAGCGGCCATTTTAAATTACGATTCTAAAACTGTTGGCGTAACCAACGATTACAGCAAAACTGCAAATTCTGATGTGGTGGTAATTACCTCTGGCTTGCCTAGAAAACCAGGCATGACACGTGACGACCTTATCAATACCAATGCTGGCATTGTGCAAAGCGTTACTGAAAATGTGGTAAAATATTCTCCTAATTGTATTCTTATCATCGTTTCCAATCCTTTGGATGTAATGACGTATTGTGCTCATTTGTATTCTAAATTTCCTCGTGAGCGTGTGATAGGAATGGCAGGAGTACTAGATACTGCTCGCTACAGAGCTTTCTTGGCCGATGAAATTGGTTGCTCGCCAAAAGAAATTGAAGGTATGTTGCTAGGTGGCCATGGCGATACTATGGTGCCATTACCTCGTTATACCACTGTTGGCGGTATTCCCGTTACGGAACTAGTCTCTAAAGAACGCCTTGATGCTATAGTTGACCGCACTAAAAATGGTGGTGGTGAATTGGTAAAATTAATGGGAACTTCTGCTTGGTATGCACCAGGTGCTGCTGCTGCACAAATGGTAGAATCTATTGTGAAAGATCAAAAAAGAATTTTGCCTGTGTGCATTAAATTGCAAGGTGAATACGGTATCGACGATTGCTACCTAGGTGTGCCTGCCGTATTAGGCAAAAATGGTATCGAAAAAGTAATCGAGTTGCAGTTGAATCCTGAAGAGTCTGCATTGATGCAAACCTCTCGCAAGCACGTAAAAGAAGTGATGAATGTGTTAGATGCAACTGTGGCTGCTAAGGCATAATTTTTTTTTAATTTTTTCTTAATAGAATAAAAAAAGACACTGATTTATCAGTGTCTTTTTTTTAATGTTAGTAATTGACTCACCAGTCAATTTGATGTGAATATTTTCACTAAATTCTCTATATTAGAATTCTAAAATGTATTCAAATGCAAAATCTAATCACCATTTCTAAAGACATACAAAGCGGAACTCCAGTGTTCTTCAATACAAGAGTTCCAATTAAAAATCTTTTTGATTATTTAAAAGGCGGTGATAGTATGGACGTTTTTTTAAAAGATTTTCCATCTGTTAATAGAAATCAAGCATTAAAAGTGCTGGAGTTTGCAGAAAATGTAGTTACACTAAATGGAATTGTAAATGATTAAACTGTTAATTGATGAGAATTTGCCTCAAAAAATAAAATATAGATTTGGAGCTAATTATAATGCATTGACAGTATATGACATGGGCTGGGCATTCAAGCAAAATGGAGAACTATTGAAACTTATTAATCTTGAAAATTTTGATGTTTTTTTAACTGCAGATAGAAATATAGAATACCAGCAAAACCTTTCTATCTTAAACTTTAAATTAGTTATTCTTGAATTGCCCAATAATAGATATGAAACTGTACTTCCTTACGTAAATGCAATAATGCAAGCAATAGAAAATTCGACAGCTAAATGTATAAGAGTTTAAACTATCGCTTTTTTTTATCATTATCATCCTACTTGCTTATCCATCTTCACATCTCTTTGTTTTTAAAGAAAACATGTGCAGATTTGTAATTATTTCTCTATATCAAAATATTATTTAACATAACAATGGCTTACAATTTATTAAAAGGAAAAAGAGGCATTATTTTCGGTGCATTGGATGAAAACTCTATCGCTTGGAAAGTAGCATTGAAGGCACACGAAGAAGGTGCACAGTTTACCTTGACCAATGCCCCAATTGCTATGCGTATGGGTGAAATCAATAAACTGGCTGAAACTTGTGGAGCTACTGTAATACCAGCAGACGCAACTTCTATTGAAGATTTAGAAAATTTATTTGCCAAATCTATGGAAGCACTAGGTGGTAAAATAGACTTCGTACTGCACTCTATAGGCATGAGCCCTAATATTCGCAAGGGTCGTGACTATGGCGATATGAATTACGAATGGTTTTTAAAAACCTTAGATATATCTGCATTGTCGTTTCATAAAGTAATGCAGGTTGCCGAGAAAAAAGATGCGTTGAATGAATATGCCTCGATAGTAGCCTTGTCATATATTGCCGCACAGCGTTCTTTTCCCGATTATACCGACATGGCTCAGGCCAAAGCTGCACTAGAATCTATAGCCCGCAGTTATGGTGCTAGACTAGGAAAAATGAAAAAAGTGAGGGTAAACACCATTTCACAATCGCCTACCAAAACAACGGCAGGCAAAGGAATATCGGGCTTCGATGCTTTCTACGATTTTGCTGATATGATGTCGCCACTAGGCAATGCAAGTGCCGAAGAGTGTGCCGATTACACCATTTCCATGTTTTCAGATTTGACCAGAAAAGTAACCATGCAAAACTTAATGCATGATGGGGGGTTCTGTCACTCTGGAATTACCAATGAATTAATTGAAAGATTATCCAAATAATTATATCAAAAATAATGTAGAGAGAGCAGCCTTTTTGGTTGCTCTCTTATTTTTTACCAATAAAATAATTGAACATGAATTTAGATCAACTAAAAGAGTTGAATAGCAGAATTGCTGCTTTGAGGGGGTATCTTTGACTACGATAGCAAAATAGCTTTTATTCAAGACGAGCAAGAACGTGCCGCCAACCCCAATTTTTGGGACAATTCTAAAGAAGCAGAAAAAATACTTCGTGCCATAGCTGTTCAAAAAGTGTGGACCGATGCTTTTGATGAGCTAGAAAACGCCTTAAAAGATTTAGAAACTTTGTTTGAATTCTTCGAATCAGGCGATTTGTCTGAGGGAGAATTAGATGCTGAGTGGAAAAAACTAGAAATTCAGGTGGAAGAACTTGAGTTTAAAAAAATGCTTAGCGGCGAAGAAGACCAACTAAGTGCCATGCTGGAAATAAACCCAGGTGCGGGCGGAACAGAGAGCAACGACTGGGCAGGAATGCTGATGCGGATGTACCTGATGTGGGGCGAGAAGCATGGCTACAAAATCAAAGAAGTCAATTTTCAAGAGGGAGAGGTAGCTGGTGTAAAAAGCGTGACACTAGAGTTTGAAGGTGCATTTGCCTACGGATATTTGAAATCCGAAAATGGCGTTCATCGCCTAGTGCGTCAATCGCCCTTTGATTCCAATGCTAGACGACATACCTCTTTTGCCTCTGTTTATGTTTACCCAGTAGTAGATGATACTATAGTGATAGATGTAAATCCTGCTGATATTTCTTTTGACACCTTTCGTGCAGGGGGCAAAGGTGGGCAAAATGTAAATAAAGTAGAGACTGCCGTACGCTTACATCATGGCCCATCGGGCTTAGTGGTAGAGTGTCAGCAAGAGCGATCTCAATTGTTAAACAAAGAGAAAGCCATAAAAATGCTAAAATCTCGATTGTATCAAATAGAAGTCGAGAAAAAGAATGAGGCTAGAGCCGCCGTAGAAAATTCAAAGAAGAAAATAGACTTTGGTTCACAAATACGCAACTATGTGTTGCATCCATACAAGCTGGTCAAAGATGTGCGTACAGGCGAAGAACGTTTTGATGTACAGAATGTGCTAGATGGGGATTTGGATAATTTTATCAAGGGTTATTTGATGGGAAATTAGTGCTATTGGATATTTTTTAGAATTTTTGAATTGCAATAAATCTAATGAAATTGTTTCGCAGTTTGATTTTTAATATAAAGTTATTCGTTTGTAAGTCACACAAATTGAAATAATTATAAAAAATAAAGAAATATTTCGCAGCCCATACAACCATTTCTCGGGCTTTTTAATCTTAGGTAAAAGTTAGCCGCTACAAGATTAAAATACAAATCAGCCCGAGTATCCATACCACCTCTATAGACGGGCGTCATAGAGGTGTTTTTTTATCTTCATGAATTGCTAGTGCCTTAAGATTAAATTTAAGGGCTAATTAAGTATTTTTTACTATTTTTAAGTAATTTCACATAAACATTTGCCCTATATTAAGGTTATTATGCTAATCATTATTTAAAACAACTCAATTATGAACTACAATATTAAAAAAACACTTCGATTTATTCCGCTTGGCTTTTCGTTTATATTATGTACTGTCGGGTCTGATATTTATGCTCAAACCTATGTAGCCAAATGTGCTCGTGTAGTGCATGGCAATGGCATACCAGTATTAAGTTCTGAAAATAAGGTAGCAAACCTTGCATACGGCACTTCTTATGGCGATTGCTGTAAAAACGATGTAGCAGCAGTAGTAGCACCAGAACCTGTAAAAATGAAGCTAGATACTGATGCGGACGGCGTTTATGACGACACTGACAAATGTGCCAATACCCCAAGCGGTGTAAGTACAGATGCTATGGGTTGCCCACTTGATGGTGATGCTGACGGTATTGCCGACTATCTCGATGCCTGCCCCGCCATTGCAGGTGTAGAGCTGCATAAAGGTTGTAAAGATACAGATATGGATGGCATTGCTGACCCTAACGATAGATGCCCTGAAGTTGCTGGTACCGCAGAGTTGAAAGGCTGTAAAGATACCGATCTCGATGGTTTGGTGGATATTGACGACAAGTGTCCTGCTGTAGCTGGAATATTGGAAAATAAAGGCTGCCCAAAAATTGAAGAAAAGACCATGAAAATATTGAACACTGCACTTACAGGGTTGAAGTTTGAAACTGGCAAAGCTACCATTGTAAAATCTTCATACAAAGTATTGGATAAAGTGGTAGAAGTAATGAAAACCCATAATGAATACAAGCTGGACATTGCTGGCCACACCGATAACTCGGGCGATGCAGCTAAAAATTTAGCATTGTCTAAAGATAGGGCAGAGGCTGCTAAAAATTATTTGATTTCTAAAGGGATAGCCGAATCTAATTTGACAGCTAATGGTTTTGGATCTGAAATGCCAATAGGCGACAACAAAACTGCTGCTGGTAAAGCTAAAAATAGAAGGGTAGAATTTAAAATAGGATTTTAAAAACAGGATAATCTAAATTTTAGATTTTATAACATAATAAGCCACTAATGTTCAATTGCATTGGTGGCTTATTTATTTGAAAGGATATTTTTACAAATATGGATGATGCTATTGGGCTAGTTTATTCAACCAAATAGCTATTTCTCTAAAATCTGGTCTTAGTTGCGGTTGATCGGCAATACATTTTTGTAAAATTAAGGTCAATATTGCCACTGTGTTTTTATCGTTGTCTGTAGTAATCTGGACTAGTGGCAGCAAGTCTTCCAGCAGGCAAGCCCAGGCTCTTACTTCTAGCCTTTCGTGTTCAGCATTAGTTTCTGTGCTCCATGTTGCCGCTCCAAAATCGCCTAATATAGTTTCATAAGTAGGGCTTAGCAAAATATTGTGGGCGTAAATATCGCCATGGGCTATTCCTTTTTCATGCAGGTGCATACAGCAATCGGCTATTTGGCTCACTATTTTTAGCAATGTTGAGGTGTCGAAAGAGGTATTAGTAGGGTACACATCTCGTGTGCAGGTATCGAAATTGGGTGGCAAACCCAAATTACGATATGTTTCGGGTAATAATTTCATTACCAACCCATCTTTGCCGCTGGGGTGTGCGGCAATGTTGCCTAATATGGGTATCAAATTGGGGTGTGTACCAGCATGAATACAGGCTTGCATTTCGCAATATGGCCAGCCATCGCTGGTCACATCGCCTTTAAATATTTTTAGGGCAACTGCTTCTTGTGTTGTCTTGTTTTTTGCTTTTGAAATAATACCCGATGCCCCCTCGCCCAGGTGATGCAAAATTTCAAAATTATCCCAATGGAAGCTATCGGTGTTATGTGGCTTTGTATCCAATTGTTGCATAGGGTTGCCTGCATACGCTAGCCAAGATAATTTTGGCAGGCTCCATATCCATGGGGGCAAAGCTGTAAATTGGTTTGCCGATATACGCAACAGTTCTAGGTTGGTACATAGCTGCATTTCGTAGGGCAAAGCAGTAAGTTTGTTGCCTGCCAGCATCAGTTTTTGAAGTCGTGTTTTGTTACCTATACTTTTTGGCAAATGGGAAAGTTTGTTCTGTGTCAATATGAGCCACCGCAGCCTTTGTGGCAATGCATCCTCTGAAATGCTATGGATAAAGTTTGCTTTAAAACCTATCATTTCTAGCAAAGGCAGTGAGCCTAAAACTTCTGGGAATATTTCAAATTTATTTTCTGAAAAGAAGGCAATTTTAAGTTTTTGTAGCTGGGCTATTTCGTTGGGCAACTGGGTGAGCAAGTTACCCGAAAGATCTAGGAGTTCTAGTGTATCCGCCAGTTTTAGTATTTGTATTGGGAATGCTGTGAGCCCCAAATGTGTAAGTCTTAGTTCACGGCAGCCTGTCAGTTGGCCATGGATTAATTGGTCGAGCGTATGTTGGTTGTTCACCTTGAAAAGAGGTAGAAAAGGCTATAAGTGTAGGTTGTAAATTTCTAAAAAGTCGCTGTAGCATTCAAAAACAACATGGTAAATAATAGTTTCTTTGTTAATTGATGGCTACTACACTTACTATCTCAGGTACCATTTTTAATATTGCTTGCTCTACCCCAGCTTTCATGGTCATGGTGGACATGGGACAGGTACCGCAATTGCCCGTCAATTCAACTTTTACCACCATGTCTGGCGTTATTTCTACTATTTTTATATTGCCGCCATCGGTTTCCATATAGGGTCTTATGCTGTCCAGTGCTAGTTCTACTTTGTGAAGCAATGAGCCTTGTTCAATAGTGGTTTCCATATTTTGGTAAAATTGATTGTTGGTATTTTAGTTTTTTATTTCTACCCGTTCGGTGGGGGCAGTATTGGCATTTCTTAGGGCTACTTGTTGGGCTAGGTTGGCTGCAATATCTTTAAAGGCATCTGCTGCTATTCCTTCGGTCATCACTATGGGGCGCCCTGCATCGCCCGATTCACGTATGTTTTGTACCAATGGTATTTCTCCCAAGAAAGGCACATCAAATTTTGTGGCCAGTGCTTTGCCACCGTCTTTACCAAAAATATAATATTTATTTTCGGGCAATTCTTCGGGTGTAAAGTACGACATGTTTTCTACCACACCCAAAATAGGAACGTTGATTTGGGGCTGCTGAAACATAGCCAAGCCCTTAGTAGCATCTGCCAAGGCTACTTTTTGAGGGGTGGTAACAATAATAGCCCCCGTAACGGGTAAACTTTGAACTAAGGTCAAGTGTATGTCGCTAGTGCCAGGTGGCAAGTCGAATAGTAGATAATCCAATTCGCCCCAATTGGCATCGCCTATAAATTGTTTCAATGCAGAACTTGCCATAGGCCCTCGCCACACAATAGCCCCATCGCTAGGCACTAAAAAACCTATAGATAGCAACTTTATGCCATACTGCATGATAGGGATAATGATGTTTTTGCCATTTTCTAGTTCTACTCTTGGCCGCTCATCTACCACGTCAAACATTACGGGGATAGAAGGCCCAGAAATATCAGCATCGATAATGCCTACCCTAGCACCAGTCTGCGACAAGGCCATGGCCAAGTTGCAGGTAACTGTCGATTTGCCCACGCCACCCTTGCCCGATGCCACAGCTATAATGTTGCGAACACCTGGCAGCAAAGGGGTATTGCCTAGGCGGATAGAGGTCACATCGGCAATCATTTCTATGGTAACTATTGCACTTGCATCTACATCTCTATGGATGGCTTCGATACAATTCTTTTTTATCAATTCTTTGAGTGGGCAGGCAGGTGTAGTCAGTATCACGGTAAAATACACATGTAGGCCATCAATTTTGATGTCCTTAATCATGTTCAGTGTTACTAAATCTTTTTTTAAATCGGGCTCTGGCACGGTTCCTAGTGCTGCAAGTATGTTTTCTTTGGTAATCGTCATTTATAAAATAGGAATTAAAGCTGCAATATACTCGATTTGAAACGGCTTAAAAAGCAAGTAAGGGTTAGAATTTTGTTGCCTTGAAAGAAAGTTGAAAAATTCAACAGGTTTTTTTAATGAGTCAGTCGGTGATTCAAAAAAATATAACCATATCTAGCAACCTCTTTTTAGAAATAAGAGTTAGAATACAATATTAACTTAAAACCAATCAACAATATGAAAAAAATAATTTTTGCAGTTGCCTTATTTTCCTTTTTTGGAATGGCTCATTTATTTGCACAAACCAAGAAAGACGGCACTCCCGATATGAGGCACAAAGAAAATAAAGAGGCAGCAGCCAAAAAAGAACAACCAAAATTGAAAGCCGACGGTACGCCCGACATGAGGTACAAAGAAAACAAAGAAGCGGAGAAATCCGCCCCCAAACTAAAAGCCGACGGCACACCAGACAAACGCTACAAAGAAAATAAGGTAGCCGAGAAAAAGAAAAAGTAATTAGAAAGCCTGAATTTTTTCAGGCTTTTTGGTTACTTCTACAACATGTTATCTGTTTTTTTATATTAGATAACAGATTTCAAATTTATTTCTTTTCATTATGCCAGTAAATAAAGACGCATTGCTTAGGTATCACGTTATTGATTTATGTTTACAAAATAAATCGAGAAAATGGACTTGGGACAAGCTAGCTCAAAAGTGCACTGATGCTGTCAATGAAGGTACTGCATCTTTCAAAACCAATATTTTTAGTAAACGAACTATTGAGACAGATATAGTAGCCATGAAAAGCGAAGCCTTAGGATATTTCGCTCCTATAGAGAAGGATAAAGATGGTAGTTTTTATTATACTGACCCGCATTTTTCTATACGCAATTGTACTCTTAATGAAAATGATTTACAGCATTTAAAATATGCTATTGACATTTTAAAATGCTATCGTGGTTTTGGATTAGTTAATGGCTTAGAAGACGTTTTTCAAAAGCTAGAAAACAAATATCTCCTAAAAAAACAGCAAAACTTAGCTTCTATTGTGCAGTTTGAATCTACTCCACTAGCAGAAGGTTTAAATTGGTTAGCGATATTAATAAAAAAAATTATTGACAAAGAACCAATCACAATATCGTATCAAAGATTTGATTCAGATATTATTAAAACTCACGATGTACACCCTTATTTTTTAAAAGAATATCGTGGACGTTGGTATTTATTAGGGCTCAATCATAAGCATAATCGCTTACAAACTTTTGCTTTAGATCGACTCCAATCCGTATTGCCAAATACTTTGCAATATTTTGAAAAGGATAAGCCTAATCCACAGGTTTTTTTTCAAAATACAATAGGAGTTTCTATGGTAGAAAAGGAATCTATTGAAGTGCAGTTAAGATTTTCAGTTCAACAATCAAAGTACATTCTATCACAACCAATACATACAAGTCAAGAAATTATAAGCCAAAACGAAACTGGGCTAAAAGTAAAAATCAATGTTGTAGAAAATTATGAATTACTAACAACACTACTAAGTTTTGGAAAAGAAGTTGAGGTATTATCGCCAGCAAGTTTACGCAATTCGCTGATAGATATTTTAAAGCAAATGATACAGCAGTACAATAATTAGATTAATTTCATAATAGGTCTTTACTCTGCATGTTATATATTTTTAAATTATTTATGAATTGGCAGATAGGCTGCCGTTTTGTGAATAAATTTGTCATAATGTTGTACTAAACATTGATTATTAGATTATTATTACTATGAAGGCAAAATCAATTATAGAATATTATTTGAATGGCAATACACGTTGCTTCGATGCACTCGCCAAAGCATTTGATTTGGGAGATCTAAAATCATTTAAAAAAGGCAACTTTATATTACGGCGAGATGGAGCTATATACAATCCTTTGTTATTTAGAATGTCTCTAGAGATAAATACTTTAAACCAATTTTCTGAACGTAGAAAATTTGAAATTTCAGAAACCACTTACTTAGATTTGCAACCTTTTTTTGAAAGTAGCCTTCATTTTCTAAAAATAGCTTATGACGTTGAAGAAAAATTGATTGCTGCAACCGGTGGAGGGTGGGAAAAATTTGGAGGCATTAAAGGTTATGGAATCTTTTTAACAGCGAACACCGTAGAAGCGTTTACCAGTGCCGAATCTAAAATTCAGCTTCAAAAAATTTTAGAATTAATCATTGACCCTACTGAAACTGATATCCCTATGGATATTATGATAAAAGAGTTTGGGTATCCAGATGAAAGCCCATTTTGATAAAAGCATTTTACTATTAACATCAATTTAAAAAAATTACATATATGAATAAAACAAATAGCAATCAGCAAGATATAGTACATCAATTTATTGATTTTATGAAATCAAGTAATTTTGAACTTCACTATAATTTAATGGTAAGCTACTTTCATAGAAAACAAAGTAAATCGTTTATTTTTAATAATCTTTATGATGGTTTTATAAATTACGAATGGAATGGGAAAAAATATGATGACACCAAAATTGAATTAGATGAATATTGTAGTAAATTAAAAACTGCATTTTTTACAGAGGATAATAAAATACTTTTTATACACGAATGTAAAGAAATACTAAAATGGGGTAAAGTTGATAATAAACACACCCTAGCTAAGCTAACCGGTGATAACTTTTATCAATTTGTAAAAGAATTAAATTCTGCTTGGAATTCGAATGATAATTTGTCTGACACATTATCAATCATGGAATTAAGATTTAAAAATAATAAAGAAAATATTTTCTCAAATGCTGGCTTTACAAAAATTTATTCTTTGCTTTTTGAGAATTGGGTAATATACGATAGTCGAGTTGCAGCAGGTTTACAATACTTGATACTGCTTTTTTTAGAGAAAAATGGGGAAGAGTATATCCCAATTGAATTAAATATTGCTAGCCCTTTATCGCGGGGAGGTAAAGATGGAGACTATAGAAAAATTAGTTCATTTAAAACAATTTACTCAAACCCTTATTTGCACTTGGAGTCGAATATTAAAGCGAATTATATTTTAAATAAATATTTTGAAAATAATACAAATACAAAATTTGAAGGAGCTGACCGAATGAGGCAATTGGAAGCTGCACTATTTATGATTGGTTATGATTTAAGCAAACAAGCAGAAGGCTTAAATAATAAGTTGAATCTTATAAAAAAAAACTCCCTTTAACCCAAAAAGAATTAGACCAATTTAATGATTTATATGGCTTTACTGTTGAAGATTTAAAATATATTTACTTCAAATGGTTTCCATCAAATGAAGTAATTGATGTTTACATTGATTTTGATTTTTATACTGAGGAGAATTACGAATATTTATTGTCGTTAGCTCCAAGATTGAGGTACAAGAAAATCAAAAAGAACATGAGTTCAATGTATAACGAATTTGTAATTGCTGCACAAAGGCATAATGTTGAAGTTGTTAATCATGATTACTGTTATTTTAGTTTTAGTCTTTTAGTAGAGAATTTTCACAAAATATTAGTATTGCCATTTCAAAAACATTTTGATATAGACTCACTAACCGATGATTTATATCCCGATAATATTTGGGGAATAAAAGACGATGAAGATGAATTGTACTCTTCGGATGAGAAGTTACTAAATTTAAGTTTTGAAAATAGACTTTATAGAATTACCTATTTGTATTATCATGATGATTATGAAATTGAAAATTATGTACATAATTTTCAACTTTCCCCCAGTCCTAAATATCATTCAATTGTAGCTAAATCTAAAAAAGGAGCATTTGAACATTTTATAAATGGGCTGAAATTAAAGCCATTAAATATTAAGAAAAATACGTATTTCAAAGAAGATTATGATCCTAACCTTATCAAACATAAAAAAATTTATAGAATAGTGAATCTTGAATTGGAAAATAATGCTTTAAAAACCCCATATATCAATGGAGTTTCCCGTGATTTTAAATATAGATTCCCATTAAGACCCTTTAGAGAATTATTGAGAGAAAGGTTAAATAGGAGACTCCATAAAGTAATTAGTGACGAGCCACCATTTTAAAATGCAGCCTCTTAACAATTTCATTCCTTTCATATACTTCGGAGCCATAATCATCGAAACTTCTCTTTTACCTAAAGGAGCAGCTATTGCATTGCCACCATTTATATTGGTATCAAAAGGTAAGGCAAGCGACCATGATTTGTTGCGACACGAGTATGGGCATTTATTGCAGTTTGTGCTCTTTTGTATTTTATCTTGTAGTGTTGCTTTTGGGTATATTTTATACCTTTTGGTCATTGGTTTGC
>JAAFID010000280.1 GCA_013297765.1 Cytophagales bacterium
TTTCTATCCTTTTGCCCACTACGGGCTGTGAGAATTAGATTGCCGCCATTTTCAACATATTTTTTCCATCTGCCAATTAATGTGCTATCTAATAATTGGTATGCTGGTGCCACTAAAAATGGATACTGACTAAAATCTTTTGACTCATCAATAATGTCTACCGGCAAAGCATACTGTTTAAAAACCTGATAATATTTTTTTGAATAATCGTATCCATCCCAGTTTTGATTTTGCTTTAATAAATCGGTATTCCATATATTATTTAAATTCCACATTAGCCCAATCTTTCGTGCAAGATAGCTTTTGGGTGCCGTAGCATTGGTATCAACTTTCTTCCTTAACTCTTTTAGTTCTTTTATAAATTTAGCAAATTCCAATCCTCCGCTTGAAGGCGTAACTCCATCTGTACCTACAATTCCATTGTGGTATTGCTCCATTCCATAAAGTGGCTGCCTATAACGGTACGATGAAATATAATTGGCTCCACCTGCAACACAATGCCACAACCACATACGTACGGCACCAGGATACGGTTGATAATTGTAACTACCCCAGTTTACCTGACCCGGCTGAAGCTCCATGCAACCAGTTAGCCCTGTGATGGGTCTGAAAAAATCGCTACCAAATGAAATTTGATATGGTGATCCAATTCTAAAACCTTGGTCGCCCTTTATCTTAAAAAATTCGTATCCGCAAACTAGGTACATATTAAACCCAACCAAATCAATATCTTTGTTTAATTGAGGATTACTAGCTAAGTTATAAAACATAAAGTCTGTAGTAGTCCATTGATTAGGCAGAATATATTTTTTTAATACCGAATTTTGCAGCGAAATATAAGAAGCACATTCCTCTGTGGTAAAGCGTTTAAAATCCATTACAGCATGCGGATTTGCTTGCTGAACTAATTCCATTTGATTGGGCAGTCGAATTTGCTCAAAATTTTGATACATCATACTCCAAAACTGCATTCCCCAAGAATGATTGAGCTTGTCAATAGTTTGGTATTTATTTTGAAGCCATTTAATAAAACTCTTTCTTGCATTATCACTGTAGTCGAACATGTTATAATGAGATGGCTCGTTATCAATTTGCCAACCAATTATATTGGGATTTTTTCCAAAATGGCTACCCATAGCTTCACAAATTTTTGCAACAAAATATTTGTATTTATCGCTAGACCACGAAAATTGCTGTCTGGAACCATGCCTTTGCAAAACCCCATTTTCGTTGGCCATTAAACACTCTGGATAATTTTCATTTAACCAAACTGGTGGCGATGAAGTTGGTGTGCTCAGCAGCGTTTTCATACCATACTTTGCGGCTAAATCAATGCAAGTATCCACCCATCCAAAATTGTATTTCCCCTCTTCTGGTTCAAGAAAATACCATGCATGATCTGTAAGGTGTAAAAAATCAAACCCCATTGCAGCAATATTTTTTATATCTCTTTCCCATTGGCTTCTATCCCAGCTTTCTGGGTAATAATACACACTCGTTTCTAATAGTTTTTCTTTAGAAAAAAAAGAATTAGGCTTTTGCTGTGCCATACTGCTTTTTACCACTAAAAGTGTAATGAATACTAATAAGCATTTTTTCATTGTATCAATCCATTTTAATTTGATAAATTTTTCCAGGTTTGGTTGCAAAAGAAATAACTCCATCGCCCATTTTTTTATATGGAACTAAGGTTTCATTTTGATAAACTTGTATATCGTTCTTCAATCTCAACCTGCAAACGGCACCTTTTTTTGAAATAATATTTGCAGAGGTCAATTTATTTTCTTTCCACTGCATAGAAATTTCGAAACCACCTCGAGCCCTCAATCCACTTACATTTCCCGTATGCCAACGCTTTGGCAAGGCTGGTAACAAGTTGATGTCACTAGTATGGCTTTGCAACAGCATTTCTGCAATCACCGCACCGGAGCCAAATGTGGCATCTAACTGGTTCGCCCATCCAAAAAAATTTGCCTTTAATCCATATTTTAATTGGTACTGGTGATGTTTATATGCCTCTTCTGCTTCACCAAAACGCAACCACATCATGCTAACCCAATTGCTAAGCCAGCCACCAAAACTTTTTCCATCCAAATAACTACCATAGCTTCCATAGCGGTTGTCTTTTTCTTCAAGATCCGCATTAGAATTTCCCGCCAGCCTCCGTTCGAGTGTTTTCTTTGCTGCAGCATATAGGGCCGGCGTTTCAATACTTATTTGGCTCGAAGGAAACAGTGCATACAAATGCGATATATGCCGATGGCCTATTTCTGGCTCTTTGTAATCTTCAATCCACTCTTGAATGCCACCTGTTCGTTTGCTTATTTGTATGGGTGCAAGGTTAAGTA
>JAAFID010000281.1 GCA_013297765.1 Cytophagales bacterium
AAGAAAAAAAGCAAGAACCAATTACTGAAAAAGAAACATTCAAATCGGTAGAAGATGACAATCCATATACCAGCACGGCCTCGCAGTGGGGTAGTAAGAATACAGAATCATTTGTTTTTCTGCACTCACCAGCAGGATTGAGAATTGAATATAACCTCGATAGACAATTGTTACAATTATGGATAAACCCACTCTCGGGCAAGTCGCTAGACTACAAAGACCGTAATTTTTCTAATCGTGACGACCATACCAATGTATTTGATAAGATTACAATACCCAACATTAAACTAGCCGATTTTGACCATTGCGATTACGATGCGTTTCATAGCAAATTATATTTTAAAACTGGGCAAGTATTGCATTTGCTTTCTCACTACGATAAACCAACCGTGGTATTGTGGTTTGAAAAAGACGAATACGTTGATTTTAAATCAGAAAATACAAGTGTACTGGCAGAGGCTACACCCTCCACATTCAGCATTACGCACCCTAGTCGAGGTCGGGATTTTACTTTTGCCGCTGCCATGGGGGCTGGCAAAGGGCAATTTCAACATCAACTAGAGGTAGAGAAAGGCAGAAGTGTCTATACCAGAGCAAATTTAGCTGCCAATCAAACTTTGGTCATTTCGGGGGAATTGATGACTGAGCAGGTCTTAAATTTCACAAAAGAGATAGCTGAATTGGACAAAGAAACATTGCTTTCACAAAATGAAACCAAAATAAATGCAGACTTACAAACAGGCAAAATAGAAGTACGCAACAATGCAGAATTGCAAAAGTTAATTGACATTAACAAACGCTATGCACTGTCGGTGCAAGACAAAAAAGGATTGATGCGGTCGGCCATTCAATACATTTACTATTTACTTTGGTACCGAGACAATGGAATGAACGTAAATCATTTGGCATACTCTGGTTGGGCTGGTCCTGTACAGAAATCTAATCCAGTACTATTGGCAAACCCTAACTTTTCAAAAGAATATCCTGGTGAAAAATTTTATGGTCAGTTGCTAGGTGGTTCTATTACAAAATGGGAAGAAGATGGGGCGTTTTATGCCATTTGGTGTGCATTTACCGAATGGACGCAAACAGGAAATAGCGAACATATTTCGGGTAAAAATCTAGCAACACTAGAATCGTCGATTTCTTGGCTGGAGAAATATTGCTACGATGAAAAACAAGGATTATTTGGTAGGTATTACTATTGCGAAAGCCCCCTAAAAAATAGCCGTGACGAAGGTTGGGATAATGCCAATGGCTCGCCTTCGCAAAAGTGGCCTGCGATTTATGAAAAAGATTCCATTGTTCGTGCCTACGATTTGTATATCAATTTGCTTAATTATAGTTGCTATGCCATGCTATCGTCAATGAATACTGGCGTTAAAGCGGATGGTTATTGGGCAAAAGCAAAAAAATTGGAACAAAACATTGGGCAATTGTTTGGCAAAGATGCCCTACCCTCTTATGGTAAATTGCAAACCAGTACTGGCAAAATGGTATCTGCTGTGCCTTATGGTATGGATCAAACAGATTATGTGTGGGCAATGTCATTGCCTCCATTTTTCCCCGCTTATGATACCCAACTAGAAACTGCTCGATGGGCACTATTCAATAATTTAAGAGCTAAACCAGCCGGATATTTCTTTGCGGGTTATTGCTCAGTACTTAGAAACATGGACCCTGCATTATATCCTGAAGATTCGTTGATGACTGCCTTGCAATATCTAGTACCACAATCGGTAAAGGCGGGTAAATATTTGGTCATGCCCTACGCCATGCCTGAAATTGTGGATGTGAAAGACGGAAATCCATTTCACGATGTGCGACCAATTACTTTTTCTATTGGGCCATTTACTGCGGCATTGAGCAACCTAGGCATTAGACGTTTGCCTTATGGTATAGCGGTACGTGGTACAAAATATTTAAACAAAATAGAAAAGTACGACTACCAAGGCATGCAAATCGATTTTGTATTTAACGCACAAAGCAAGGCCAATTCGGTAACGATTGATGGTGTGGCATTAAATCATTCATTGCAAATACCTATGAATATGCTGAACAATAAAAACCCAAAGGTAGTGGTCAGTGGTAATACCAATGAGTTAAAAAACACTATTCTTATTTCCTCTACATTGGTATTGAAAGAAATAAAAACAATAGACAAAAAAGTAAATTATGTGGTAGAAGCAAAAGGGGCTAACCAACTCGCATTTCAGAACTGTAAAAGCAAATTGGAGGTTACCAACGAGAAAGGCGAAACTATACCCACTACAGAAAACAAAAGTAAACAGACAACTTACCTTAGATTTGAGGGAAGAGGTGTTTTT
>JAAFID010000282.1 GCA_013297765.1 Cytophagales bacterium
ACTTGCAAGTCGCTTGCCGTTACTACAATTACAAAAGGGTCGTTTTGGTTTGATGCTGTTGGATCAGGACTACCAAATACTGGATTCAATAGCTTATCAGTTTCAGGGCTAATGATTTTTGCATAATATTTTATTTTGACACCATCTGTAAAATTAGATATTTTTAATTCTATTTGTACTGCCGGCTTCGGTAATAGCAATTGCATCTGATTGGTATTATCAAACTGCAATGATTGTGAAAAATTAAAAACATTTGGTTCGTTTGTGATTTCTGCATACCCAGTCTTTTCTTCATCTAATAATTGAAAAGCGACCTGATTTGAATACAATGCATAATTTGGATTGCTGCAGTAATATTTATGTAGTACCGGTTTTAACTCAAAGTCAGCACATTTCTTCTTTATTTGCTTCCCTTCACAAAATAATGTTCCTGCGGTAATGCCGTATTGTTCTGGTACATACCATCCCGGTTGCCCTTGTTCTGTATATGAAAAAGGCGTTGTAGCTAATAGTCGTATCCTATTGTACTGACCATCCGTTTTTTGAAACTGCCCAATTTTTAAATCACGAACTGAAACATCAAGGGGATACATAGCTTCATATGGGTGGTAATCTTTCCACTGCGATTCTTGTCCTTGAATTGCTGTGTCTGCCCAGAATTTAATTTCAATTTTTTCTAAAGAGTATTGATGCTTGACTTGGCGTATGGGCTGGTTGTTTACCATTGCATCAGGTGGCACTAAATCCGTATAGCGTTCAGGAGGGTTGTTTATTCCTCCTAGCAACTTGCTTACCTCATCTAAAGGATTGTTCTTGCCTGGTAATAATCCTTTTTCTGTTTTTATATCAATATAGGTATCTAAAGGAATTATTTTATCTAAAATCTCTGGAGTAGGCGGTTCTTTTAGCGATGGTTCTGCGAGTAGGTAAGCCAATTCAAACTTTTCGTTAGATAGCATATTTACACCTTCGACACTATTTTTTGTGTAGTTTACATTTGCTTCATTGATCATTGGGTTTATAGCTTTTCTATCTACATCGCTGTTGAATTCCCAAACGACTTCTAATTCTCCACTAAAATTAAACTTGAACACCCACATAATTCTAATTCTGACACTGTAATAAAATTTGCCATAAATTTTAAATGGTCTTGAAGCTTCTACACCAAACATGATGTCTACAGCGAGATAAAAACTCAAGAATTTAATATCAATATCTGCGCCTACACCTGCTTTAAGATAGGCGCCAAACTGTGGTCGCTCGAAACTAATTTTCCCGCCCACTTCGATATATGCCCATGCATGTACACGAATAATACCATAACGCCTTTGAAAATCAAATTCTCCTCTGGCTCCAGCTTTAATACCTTTAGCAGAAAGCATCACATAACTTTTTAGGGTTATGAGCGTTAAAATTCTGGCAGAAATAGGATTGACATCTGTACCGACATTTATGTACCAAGGTTTTTGATTTTTGAAGAAAAATCCTGCCTGAACATCGCCATAAATACTCAAAATGCTTCCGTTCGTTGTTGGCATTTTAAAATCGGCTCCAAAGCCAAGCTCTAGGGAGTCATCGCCAACGGCAATGAATGCAAAAAATGGAGGTTCGACAGTACTGTCTAAGCCCAATCTAGCCGAAAGTACGGCAGCCCTACCGTCAATCATGAAGAGGGAAGGTATAGACAAAAGCACCATTGCTTTTATATTGAACGCCGTTCCATTATCTGCCAATGTTCCTAATGAGGCACCTGCCGCTATTGATATTGGTGTACTGGAATGAACAGACTGATTGGGACCATTAAACTTTGGAACATTTATACCTCTTTCTGGTGCTTTGTAGTAATCATACCAAGAGTCGACACCTGAAACCATACCAATAGCTTCTTTTTCGGCTACATAACGATAACCGAACAATCCCCTGAAACTATAAATAGCAAAGGAACCTAAAGGAATAGGCTGAGAAGGTTCTATTTCGCAATCTATAATAAAAGCGGGGTATTTAGGCATTAATTTTATGTCTGCCTTTCCAGTTAAATTTGCTTTAGGTATTTTTAGAGTCACTCCGCCGGCATACTCTGGGGAAACGCCCGGGTCGGGTATAGACAACCAGCCGTTAATGCTTGCTACTGAACCCGAATCAGCAGGCAGGGTTAAATCTAAATAGATCGTTTGAATGTGCAAATAGGCTTTTGGTGGATTAGGCAAATTGTCTGAACAATAATAGTATTTTACACCATCACCACGAATTTCTATTCCTAACGGGTCAACACTCAAGCCACCG
>JAAFID010000283.1 GCA_013297765.1 Cytophagales bacterium
GGATTATGAAGGTGAAGTTGGTTTGTTGCCAATATTATTCGTAAGTTGAAAACTTACGTCATATTAGGTCTAAGTTACGCCTTCGGCTAAACTTAGACCAGAGGAGATTTCAAAATTACCGTTTTAAAGGATAATGTTAAATTCTATGGCACTAATTATAAAAAAAGTATTAATACTTGGAACAGTCAATACAATAGCAAACTTTTTCAATCCAATTTAAATGATCTCACTATTCTAGCAGACTATTTGACCAAACGACAAGATAACTTACTTTTGTTTGTAAATGGATACAGAACACCCGATGCTATATTAAAAAAGCTGAAATTGTCTAGCGATAACGAAAATTCCGACAATACTATCACTACCTTCGACAGATATAATTATTGGAACAATCCTGATTTAAACAATGCATACCCACAATCTAATAATAAATTTGTAGAAATGATTGGTACTACCAACGTAGCCTATGCCGATGGCCACCACAAGATATTTACCGCCAACCATTGGGTAGATGCCAATAATAATGATCAAATGGATGATGATGATATCTACGAAAGCAAAAAGAAATTTTTGATAGGGCTTACAAAATCTACTTGTGCTAAAGATGGTGATAAGGCATCTTTGGGAGCTTTAATTACTGGACCACCAGTATCATTAGCCCTCTCATTATGTGCCACTTGCTACCAAGATAACTCATGCGTAACCCTCAGTAAAACCCCAAATATAGCAGGATATAACCTTAGATACGAAAAAGGCATGGATGCAGGTAAAAATTTGTGGGATGCCATCAAAGCTGGCTCCATTCCCTTAAAGCTAGATGCCAGTGGCGATAAAATAATAGGGAAAATAGACATTGTAGCTCATAGTATGGGTTATGCCTATGCACAAGGCATGGTAGATGTGCTGAAGGAACATTTACCCAAAGATGCACAATTGGGCAGGTTTTATATCCTAATGCCCGAAAACCCTTGCAGTGCCACAACCTTTAATCAATCTATATTTGAAGAAGTATGGCAATATGGGAGCAATGAAACAGAAGACCCCCTCTGGGAACAAGACGGTGTTGCCCCACAATGTGCAGTGCCAGGACTAGATTGGTTGATAAAAGATGCTAAATACGGCAGAATTCCCAACCGAACCGCCCCAGTAAGCAAGCGAAATTTCTTAGATTCGCACAGTTATTTTGATTGGATATTTGGAATATTAAAAGGTAGACCTGGATATGTCATCAAAAGATAGATTTTTATTGGCAATTCTTTTATTTTGTATTTTAAATTCATGTAAACAAGATTTTGAGGGGAAAGAAAATATTATTCATAGAAATAATTACTTAAAAAATAATTTTCTCAATTATAAACTAGTTTATGAAAATGCTAATGATTCAATTTTAGCATGGAAAAAAAAGAGTCTATCAGTAGTTAAAAGTTATATCATTTATCCAAATAGATTAGATAGTGTTCTTGTTTTCAATAAGGATTCAACTAGGCTTTATACCTCAATTAATACTATTGACGGAAAAAATTTAAATGCAATTTTTGATTATGTTGATGACTTTGGCGGAGCAAAAATCAATGGTAAATGGTATTTTTTTATCATGGGGGTTTATCGCCCTGTTCGGCGAGAAGATTGGCAAGACAGTGTGTATGCTCCATTAAGTTTTGAAGAGCTGAGCTATGTGGCGTACAATACGCTGTTCAAAACCCTCGTAAAAAACATCAACGAAGGGCATCCTGAAAAAAATGAGGAGATTTTTAACAATCGAATATTTAGTGAATTGCGACAATGTAAAGGGTTAAATGGGAGTGCCAAAAGAATGTGTGAAGACAGTTTAATTCTAGATGCTGTTTTTGGAAAATATCAACACAAACTTGACCCAAACGAAATAGCCAGCATCAAAGAAAGCATTTCAGCAAGCAAATTACCAGAGGGCGTTCCTTTGGTAAAATCGTATAGCTGGTGGGAGATATATAAATATGGACAAAAACCATTTGAAACCAAGGCTTGGAAAGATTATGTGAAACAAAAGTATGGAAAGGAGTAAACCCACTGGCGCCCAACTGGTCCAAGCTAAAAAAATGAAATCTGGTCGAAGTTTAGCCGCAGGCGTAACTTCGACGCCTCTGGTCGAAGTTTAAAAAATTAAAATCTGGTCTAAGTTTAGCCGCAGGCGTAACTTCGACCTAAAATGAGGAAAGTTTTCAACTTTCGTATCTATCTTTTTCCATAAATCTATTATTTTTAGTCTATGGGAAGAAAGTATATTTTTCATGATTCAAGGGA
>JAAFID010000284.1 GCA_013297765.1 Cytophagales bacterium
ATTTCCTACTTATGGGGAAAATGCCAATGGATTTTTCTTAACCCGTGGTGGCTACTACTTTGCCTTGAACGATTATGTGGGGTTGCAGCTTACGGGGGATTATTATACCAAGGGTACACATGGGTTGCAGATGAATGCCAACTACCGCAAACGCTATAGATACAATGGGGCGACCAATTTTGAATATTTTAATTTAAAGACAGAAGACAACCGAGGCAAAGTAACAGGACAAAAATTGTTTCGGTTTTCATGGAACCATAGCACAGATACCAAAGGTACAAGTAGCCTTAGTGCCAATGTGGGTGTGGCTTCTGCCCAATATTTAAAAGTGGCATCTTTTAATGCAGGCAGCAGATTGTCCAACGATTTTAGATCATCTGTCAATTATAGAAAAACATTTAAAGGGACTCCGTTTTCACTTTCGATCAGTTTGAATCAAAGCCAAAATGTAAATACTAAATTGATGACCCTAAGTGGTCTGCCAGATATGAATTTTGCCATGAATAGGATATTTCCATTCAAGCCAAAAGGTGGCACAGGCAAAACTTGGTACGAGCAAATCAATATTGCCTATAATTTGAGTGCCAAACTCACATTTGACAATGGCTACTATAGGTTTATCAAAGGAACACCAACACGTGTTGATAGCGGTTTAGTGCTGTCTAGTATTGAGCAATTAGGTTATATTTTTAATGGTGGAAGTTATTATAAAGTAAAAGATTCATTGTACAAAGAGCGAGAATTTAATAAAGGGGAAAGAATACTGCTCAATGGCTCTCAATATGGTGCTAGACATACTGTACCTATTGGAACTACCATCAAGATTTTCAAATATTTTAATCTTAATCCTGGCATTACCTTGTCAGAATATTGGTTTCCTAGTTCTCAAAAGTTCAACCCTTCAGATACTTTAGGAAGATATACCTCTGAAACTGAACGAGGATTTACTAGAGCTTGGGGCTGGTCTACGGGTGGTACTAGTTTGAAAACCAATATTTACGGCACTTATCAGTTCAAAAAATCAAAATTGATGGGCATTCGTCACCAACTAACCCCTAGTATTTCATATACCTACACACCCGACCTTACAGACCCCTCTTATGGAGGATACCAACAGATTAATAGAGCTGATGGAAGCCCCTTGTTAGATGCCTTTGGCAACCCCGTAAGAGTCGGGAGATTCAGTAAATTTAACCAACTAGGTGTCCCATCTGGTAGTCGAGAATCTAGCATGATAGGTTTTGATTTGAACAATGTTTTTGAAGCAAAAGTTAGAACCAATGACACCGCAACACCGACCAAAAAGTTCAATTTATTTGATAATATATCATTGAGTTCTCGCTACGATTTACTGGCTGATAGTTTCCAGCTTTCAAATTTTATATTCAACGCCCGTACCAATATTAAAGATGGTCGTTTGCTGTTAAGTTTTAATACTACCCTCGACCCCTATGCCTACATAGCATCAAATACAAGAGATCAATTTAATAATGTGAAATACATTCGCTCCAAAGAATACGCTATTAATAACAACCAAGGCTGGGCAAACATGACCAATGGCAACATTACTGCCTCTACCAGTTTAAATCCCAATTCTTTTAAAAGAGAAAAACCAAAAAGTGCACTAGATAAAAATACAAGCGACCAAGCTAAATACATCAAAGCAAATCAAGATCAGTATGTGGATTTTAATATTCCTTGGAATGTGAGCTTGTCATACCAAATTAATTTTATTGGAAATTATTTTTTATACGACATAAATAGAAGTAAAGCTGGGTTGGCAAATATTACCACAAACAGCATAAATATCAACGGTGATATTAGCGTTACTGAGAAATGGAAAGTAACTTATACAACAAGTTATGATTTAAAAACCAAGATTATACCTTTTGCAAGTATTGGCATCATTAGAGACCTACACTGTTGGTCTATGAGTATGAACATCAATAAATTTGGAGATAATTACAACTTTTTATTCAACATCAATGCCAAATCTACTTTGCTACAAGACTTAAAACTCACCAAGCGTAGCCCAGGTTTGTTGAATACTGCTGGGTTTTAGTATGGGCGGTGTAGCTATGTTTCACAAATAATTTAAGCATAAAAAAAGCTACCCAAATCGGGTAGCTTTTTTGATTTCAATTGAGGCAATATTATTTCACTATCAATGAACCTTCGCCTATTTTATTGCCATCGTGATATACCTCGATGGTGTGTTTGCCTATTTTGTATG
>JAAFID010000285.1 GCA_013297765.1 Cytophagales bacterium
ATTTGATGGAGCTTGGTTTCAAATAGGTTTGTATCAAGAAATTCATCTTATAGCTGGACTAGCGACTACAGTAAATAGCAATAGTAGAGGAAATCATGTTGCATTTGAAACTGATTCTATATTAGAAACCGAAGTTCATTTGAAAACATTGAATTACCCCCATCGCTCACCTAAACAAAGACCTGACGGCGCTTGGCAAATATTTTTAAAAGATCCAGATGGTTATGTAATTGAAATATATCAAAAATAATTTCAAATAAAACTAATTAAAATAGCTTTTGCGTAAAATATTAGTAAATTGCTTTCGTAAATTAAATACTTATGAAAACAATATTGATAAGATTAAACAAATTAACTCCCAATGGAGATAATATTGTCAAATTTATATCTACTGCACAATCGGGTGAGGTTACTACGAGGTATTTCTTTGCAAATAAAAAACTAAAAATCAGTAAGCTATTTGATATTTTTCAAAGCAATGATTTATATATGCACAAAATTTTATAAACATGAGTATCATCAGTGAAAACATCAAATCCTTGCGCAAACGTAAGGGGTACACTCAAGAAACATTTGCCGAAGCAGTAGGCACAAAACGTTCATTGATAGGCTCGTATGAAGAGGGTAGGGCAGAGCCAAATTTAATAACACTAAAAAAAATAGTAGAGGTATTGGCAGTTACTGTAGACGATATTATATCAATTGATTTATCTAAAATTGAAGATTTACCTTCTACCAAACCAGATTTAAAAGGAAATTCTTTGCGCATACTTACGGTAAGTGTCGATGCAAGTAACAAAGAAAATATTGTTCTAATACCCCAAAAAGCTTCTGCAGGCTACCTCAATGGTTTTGCTGATACGGAGTATATTGCTGAAATGCCCCAATTTCACTTGCCCATATTTAACAATGGTACATTTAGAGCTTTTGAAATATCTGGCGATTCTATGTTGCCCATAGTATCAGGTACCATCATTGTAGGGCAATATATAGACGACTGGAGTAGCCTCAAAGATGGCAAAACCTATATCATCATTACTAAATCTGATGGTATCGTTTACAAAAGAATATACAACCATTTGGCTACTAAAAAATGCCTTCATTTGGTATCCGACAATAAATTGTATGCCCCTTACGATGTGTCAGCGGAAGAAATTATAGAGCTATGGGATGCAAAAGCTTTTATCAGTGTTAATTTTCCGCAACCCGAAATGACCATGCAGTCCTTATCCGATTTGGTCATTGATTTGAAAAAACAAATTGAAGAAATTAAGAAAGAGTAAAGCCAATATCAGTAATCGTCATTGGCTTTTTTTACCATTGTTTCGGCAGTCGATTTGCCTATATATTTATCAATTAAACTGTGGGCGAGATATAAAGTAGGTGTCATGGCTATAGCTACTATAAATTTGTAAATATAGTTGATGATGCCAACTGAAAAAACCATGGAAAGTTTCCATGCATTGTCGCCACCAAAAACATAAAAAGCGACAAACAAAACCACAAAACTGTCTATCAATTGCGAAACTAATGTAGAACCTGTAGCCCGCAGCCAAATGTATTTTTCGCCAGTGTACTTTCTGATAAAATGAAAAACATATACATCCAACAGTTGACCGATAAGAAACGCTGTGAGTGAGCCTAATATGATACCTCCGCCTTGTCTAAAAATGGTCGTGTAGGCAGAGTTGATATTGATTGGATTGCCAGATAAATCTTTGGCATTTACATCTAGCCAAAACTGGGCTGGCGGCAAACTGGTTGCAAACCATAACACCAAAAACACATAACATATAAGTATAGAGGCAAGTAGGGTAATTTTTTTAACTCCTTCTTTCCCAAAATATTCATTTATAATATCGGTGGTTACAAAAACAATAGGCCATATCAATACGCCAGCGGTAAGGTTGAAATCTAAAAGGTATGAATTAAAAAAATTAATCTGTACTGGATTGATGCCTAGGGTTTGCTCCAAAGAAAAAATTTTAACGCCAATGATTTCTGCTGCTATGGCATTGGTAATGAATATACCAGAAAGAATAATGAATAAATTTGTTTTTTTAGTTTCAATCGTATCTTTATTCATGTTTAAAATCTTTGAGCAAATGTTTTTTTAGTTAAGAATCTAAATCTAAACCAAGTTTTATTCTTAGTTCTTCTATGGCAGGATTTTGAGCTGCTAAGAACAGATATTTTTCTTTGCCTGTATATATTTTTTTTATTTCGG
>JAAFID010000286.1 GCA_013297765.1 Cytophagales bacterium
TCCAGCACTAGAAACGAAATAGCCATAGACAGCGGTACAGAAGCCGCAACAAATATAGCATTGGTAGTACCCATGAAAAACATCAAGATAATAGTTACCAGTATAAACCCAATAATGATGGTATTGATAAGGTCATGCAATGTGACTTTGGTAGTATTTGACTGGTCACCAGTAATGGTAATTTTCAAGCCTTCGGGAAATTTATTTTTCTCCATATCAGCGACTATTTCCTTGATTTGATCAGAAGAAGAAATTAAGTTTTCACCACTTCGTTTGATGACGCTTAGTGCAATTACATTTTTCTTGTCCAGTCGGGCAAAGGTTTCTTTTTCCTCGTGCGTGTCTTTGATTTCGGCAATGTCTTTAAGGTAGATTTTTGCCCCAGTTGCCCCACGCACAATGATGTCGTCCATTTGACGTACACTTTCAAATTCCCCTTTTACGGAAATGGTACGCTTCACCTCGTCCATTTTTACCTGCCCACCAGAGATGGTCATGTTTTCAAATGCCACTGCACGCTCAATGTCGCCCATGGTTACGTTTGCAGCTTCCATTTTGAATTTGTCTACATTGATTTGAATTTCTCGCTGCAATGCACCTATCATATCTACACGGGTAATCTCTTTCAGCCCTTCAATTCTATCTTGTAAATCTTCTGCATATTTTTTCAATCTGGTGAGGTCAAAATCGCCAGAGACGTTTACCGTCATGATAGGCATTTGCGATACATCTATTTCTATGATTTGCGGGTCGGCAGGTAGGTCGTCGGGCAAATCATTCTTAGCTTTGTCCACCGCATCTTTTACCTTTTGCTTCGCCTCGGCAAGGTTTACATCGGTATTGAACTCTACCAGTACGCTAGAGAAATCTTGAACCGAATTGCTGGTTACTTTCTTTACCCCTGTAATAGATTTTAGTTGCTTTTCGATGTGTTTAGACACCACATTTTCCATATTGGCGGGCGATGTACCGGGGTACACCGTACTCACATAATATTGTGGGAACACCACCTCGGGAAATTGCTCTTTGGGCAGGCTCATGTAGGTGAGTAGGCCTGCCAGCGTAATAAGTATGGTCACTACATAGATACTTGTTTTGTTATCTATAGACCAGCTACTGACTTTAAATTCTTTCATAATATTTGAAATTTAAAAATTCAATGTTTAGTTCTTAATATTTGATAGATTGACCATCTACCAAATCTTGGTAGCCCGTTACTATCAGTTTATCGCCTTCGTTAATGCCTGCGGTTACCTCGGCATTGTTGCGGTATATTCTGCCTATTTTCACTTCACGTTTTGCGGCTTTGTTTCCATTGGCTACAAATATGAAATCTTTATCTTCTTGGCGTTCCACTAGGTTAATAGGCACATTGATGGCATTTTCTTTTTTGAAATCTTCAATTTTTAAGTAGGCAAGCATATTGGCTTTGAATTTTTTCATATCCCCTTTTAGTGCTACTTCTATTCTAAAGGTTCTAGAACTAGGGCTAATCACATCACTTACATTGATGATTTTTGAATCCATCGTCTGCTCTAAATCGGGTATAGAAACTTCTACTTTGTTGCCCACACTCACTTTTGATAGATAGCCTTCTGGCACTTCGGCAACCAATTTATAACCTGTGGTATTTACTACTCTAAATGCGGGCATTCCGGGGGCGATAGATTCACCTTGTTTGATAAACACCTCGTCCACTGTTCCATTAATGGTAGATTTTAACAGTGTCATATCGTACTGTTTTTTCAATGTCTCTAACTTTAATTCTAGAGATTCTTTGTTGTTCTTGGCTTGCAAATACTGCATTTCAGTACCTATTTGTTGGTCCCAAAGTTTTTTGGTTTTTTCATACATGGTAGTAGCAAGGCTCAATCCCGATTTTAGTTCGTTCATGCCTTTTAATATAATGTCACCATCTACACTTCCTAATACTTGGCCTTTGCTCACATGCTGTCCACGTTTTACATTTACTTTAGTAATGTTGCCGCCTGTAAGTGCTGATATGGTTACATTCTCGTCGGTTTCTATTCCACCATTCAGCTCTATAAAATGCTGAAAGTCTGATTTTTTCACTTCACTTAAGGCAACTAACTTCACTTTGTTATCTACCTTGATAGAGGTATCTTTTTCAAGAATGTATTTTTCTAGTTCAGCAATTTTAGCATTGTTTTCATCTTGTGTTTTTTTCAATGTTGCCAATTC
>JAAFID010000287.1 GCA_013297765.1 Cytophagales bacterium
GTGGTGAACTATTACCATCACTATTCAAATGGACACATGCGCTATGTTTGGAATCAGCTCAACGCACGGCTACTAAAATGGGTAAAATGGGAGAAAGGCTTGTATAAATATGCCGCCATACGGTGGTTGAAACAGCAGTACAAGAGCAACCCCCGATTATTTGCCCATTGGGAATTGGTACATCCATAGGTAAATGTTACCTTGTGATTTATAAACAAGAAGAGCCGTATGAAGGGAGACTTTCACGTACGGTTCTGTGAGAACGTGAGGGTGAAATTCCCTTGCGTGACTCGATTAGCACCTATTTTGAGTAACTAACAAAATGATAAAATGACAGACATATTGATTTTACAAGAAAGAATAAAAAACTCTGTTCTTGTTGGCGAAAGTGATTTTAGAGAGTTTAAATCGGCATTGGAAGGTCGCCCCGATAATAAAAAGCCTCGTCTTGCAAAAAAAATATGCGAGGATATTGCAGAGGCTTTGGTAGCATTTGCCAACACAGATGGAGGAGAAGTCATAATTGGGGTAGAGGACGATACTACAATTACGGGCGTGCCACATTCTGACGAGGATATTGAGACGATGCTCAATTCTACAAAAACGCACGTTTATGATGGGCAGGAATTACCAATGGTTTATAAATTGCGAGCCACAATTGACGGAAAAGTTATTCTTTTTTTTCAGGTAGATAAAGGCAGTTCCGAAATATATCAATTACGTGATGGTAGAGTGATGCGACGAAATGAAAAAAGGCAAACCGTACCTGCTAACGTTAAAAAACTACAATTTGACCAACAAGAAATTAAGTCAAGAGAGTATGACAGACAGTTTGTTGACGGTGCAATAGTAGCGGATTTAGATATTTCATTGCTTCAATCTTTGGCAGATGGTTATTTGAAAGGCTACACAGTTGAAAGATATTTACAGCATTTAGGTTTGGCGCAATATGCTACCAATGGATTACGCCTCACAAGAGCAGCCGTATTGTTGTTTGCAAAAGATATACAAAGGTGGCATCCTCGTTGTCAAGTACGATTTATCAAAATAGCTGGCACAGAATTGCTTTCAGGCGAAAAATACAATGTAATTAGTGATGAATTTGTACAAGGTAATATTTATGAATTGATATTCAGGTCATGGGAATCAATGCGTCCCTACTTAGCATACAGAACAGAATTTGGGGCAAATGCCCAATTTGAGCAAAAATTTATTTACCCCGAAGATGCTTGTAAAGAGACTATTCTCAATGCCATAGCCCATAGAGATTATTCTAACAGCAATGGCATAGAGGTACATATTTTTAACGACCGAATGGAAATCAAAAGCCCAGGTGCCTTACTTTCTACTCTAACCATTCAAGACTTGGAGGCATTGGATAATAGACACGAATCAAGAAACGCCAAGATTGCCTACACTTTAAAGGTAAGCAAGTTAATGCGCGAAATGGGTGAGGGTATGAAACGTATTTTTACGTTAATGCAACAAAGTGAACTTCAAAAACCTAAATTATATTCAAATACAGTTTGGTTTACGGTAACTTTATTTAACAAATCTGATTTTGCGCCAATACAAGAAGAGTTTTTGCGATTATTTTCTTCTTTTGAATTAACCCCTATTCAAAAGCGAATTATTGTTGCAGGAATGAATGACAAGGAATTGTCACCTTTTGATATTTATTCTGCTATGAATACAGAAGACCGCAATACGTATGATAGAGAAGTAACCAGCCTCAGAAAACTTAATTTACTCAAAGAAATAAGAACAAATGTGGCAGCAAAAAACATTGCATTCAAAAGCAAAATAGATAAAAAACGTATAGGACGTTTCAAAGTTGTAATCCCTACAAAATGAAAACTGGTGCTAACAACTAAGCCTTCGTGGCGGCTGCAAGCCAAGCCATGAAGGCGTGGTTGAACGTGACCTTTGGTAGCGGGGGTGGTGGTAAGCAGACTTTTTACTATGGGGTTGTCGTAGCTGGCGGGTGGTGTTTTGAATGGGGCGTTAATCGTTATTTTTTTATTTATCTCATTTTTGTA
>JAAFID010000289.1 GCA_013297765.1 Cytophagales bacterium
TAGTAACTCATTCAAAACAAACCAATGACCAATAAAGAAATAACTACAGATTCATTATCTGCAATAGACATAGACAGAATTATTGAAATGGCGTGGGAAGACCGAACTACATTTGAAGCCATTGAAATACAATTTGGTTTAAAGCAACAAGATGTTATAAAACTAATGCGAACCCATATGAAAGCAAGTAGTTTTAAAATGTGGCGTGAAAGAACCAAGGGAAGAAACACCAAACACGAAGTCAAAAGAAGCAGTGACATAGATCGTTTTAAATGTAGCAGACAAAGAACGATTTCATTAAATAAAGTAAGTAAAAGATAATATACCCAAACCAATAACTCCATGCATTTTCCTACAGATTATGATAGCATCATTCAAAGAATAGAAGCTATCCAGCCAGTTAAATATGCCTCCACTAGAAATTATTTGAATGGACATGTTACCTATTTGTCGCCCTATATCTCTAGAGGTGTAATCAGCTTACAACAAATTGCCAATCATGTTTTACAACAATATCAACCCATTCAAATAGAGAAATTTTTACAAGAACTTGCTTGGAGAGCTTACTGGCAATCGGTTTGGCGAAATTTAGGTGAGAATATATTTACAGATATCAAACAACCACAACAACAAGTAAGTCATCGGCAAATGATATTAGCCCTAGAGCAGGCCGACACAGAAATAGACATAGTGGACAAGTGTATTGAAGATTTGTATGAAACAGGTTATATGCACAACCACATGAGAATGTATGTGAGCAGCATAGCTTGCAATGTTGCAAGAGTACATTGGAATCAACCAAGCAAATGGATGTATTACCATTTATTAGATGGTGATTTAGCTAGCAATAGTTTAAGTTGGCAGTGGGTAGCAGGTTGCTTTTCATCCAAAAAATATTACTGCAATCAAGAAAATATAAATCGATATACCAATACCAATCAAACAGAAACATACCTAGATAATAGCTACGAGGCCATTGGTCAAATGCAAATTCCAGAAGTACTAAAAGCGACTTGCAAAAATAATCTGCAAACTGAATTACCCAAAACGGATGCACCTCATCTTAACGAGTCTATGCCAACGTTGGTGTACAACAGCTATAACCTAGATCCAACTTGGCATGCAAACATAGAAGCAAACAGAATATTATTACTAGAACCTACACATTTTAAAAAATACCCTATTAGTGATAAGGTGTTGCAATTCATCATTGACTTATCAAAAAACATTCCTCAAATACAAGTATATGTTGGTGAATTTGAAAGCTTACAACAACTCAACAACACCCAACTTATTTTTAAAAAACATCCAGCCTTCAGCCATTATGATGGGGTTGCAGAAAATAGTAATGATTTATTTGCCAATATCAACGGCAATTTCAACTCATTTTTTAGCTTTTGGAAAAAATGTGATAAAGAATTAAAACAATTTTAACCTGCAACAGCAATATCTTTGCACTAAACAATAAATAGTATATGGAAGGTAAAAAAGCAAGTGAAAGTTTTGTGGTAATGAATGAGTTGGTACTTCCTAATGATACCAATATTTTTGGTAATTTAATGGGAGGTAGACTAATGTATTGGATGGATATAGCAGCAGGCATAGCCAGTAGCAGGCATTGTAATGCACCAAGCATGACGGCTTCGGTTGACAATATTTCTTTTAAAAATCCTATTAAAATAGGCAATGTTGTTCACATTGAAGCAAAAGTTACCAGGGCTTTTAATACATCGATGGAGATATTTATAAAAGTGTGGGGAGAAGATCATTTGCACCAATACAAATATGAAAGCAATGAAGCCTATTTCACTTTTGTAGCACTCGATCCTAATCGAAAACCAAGGCCTGTGCCAGCATTAATCCCTGAAACAGCAGATGAACAAAAGCTATATGAAGGTGCTTTACGCAGGCGACAAATAAGATTGATACTCAGTGGCAAAATGAAACCAGAAGATGCCGAAGAACTAAAAGCACTTTTTGCATAAAATTCCAGAACTGCCTAATCATTTAATTAGGCAGTTCTTTTGTACTACA
>JAAFID010000288.1 GCA_013297765.1 Cytophagales bacterium
CTAAGTTACGCCTTAGGCTAAACTTAGACCAGAGGAGTATTCCTCTCCTTAATAGAGTTTACATACCAGATGAAATTATTAATACATTTAATGCCACCAAAGATTGGTTTGTACAATTGCATTCGGTAAAAAATTATAAGTGGGTGTTTAATCTAATCACATCTGAGAATGGCTATGTTACACCTAGGTAAATATATATATATATATAAATATATATATATATATATATATATATTTATATATATATATATATAAATATATATATATTGTTGATTTTGCTCATTTCATGCAATGAAAAAAGAAAAGTAAAATCAGAGAAAATTATTTTAAAAAACTATGTAAATCAAAGATTTGATTCTTAAAGACATATATACGAAGCATTAAACGACACATTAAAAAAATGGTTAAAAGATAGTTTGGAAGTTTCTAAATGCTATTCATTTCACACCTATCAGGTTGACAGTATTATAGCTTTTAATTCAGACTCTACTAGGCTATATTCCACACTCAATAAAAGACTTGGAGAATTCTATAATTCAGTTGCAGACAATGTTAATGAACTTGCTGGAGCTAAAATAAACTCGAAGTGGTATTTTTTTATGGGTGCGAGTTTGCATCTTCCAAGGTCATTTTATCAAGATAGTACGTATGCACCACTAAGCTTTTCAGAACTCAGCTATATAGGTCGGAAAGAATTTTTGCATAGTGCGGTTATTGAAAATCCAAATGGTACCTATTCACCCAATGAACGATTTTTTAACCAATATTTTTTTGATACGGCAGGCACATGGTCAGGCTGCATCACTCCAATTGATTTTGATAATCGTATTATAAAATGGATTAGCCAGTACCACCAAAAAAAACTAGACCCTATGGAGGTTGCTCAAATAAAAAAAAGTATTGCAGAAAGTAAAAAACCATTAGAGCCACCCATAGACTATTTGTACAATCCTATCTATTGCACTGACTATAATCCTGAAGATGAAGATCACTATAGCAGAAGAGATGGCAAATGCTACAGCCAGAAAATTTATTATCCCAAAGATACTATAGGTTGGTACGCAAAGTATGGCAAATCATTTTATTCCAAAAGGGGGTGGTTGGAGCGTCAGCGTCATCCCTTCCAACCTAAAGTTTTTGGTCGTCAAAATGAAGATGACCCTTGGAAATAACGCCTCTAGTCGAAGTTTAAAAAATTAAAATCTGGTTGAAGTTTAGCCGCAGGCGTAACTTCGACCTAAAATGAGGAAAGTTTTCAACTTTCGTATCTATCTTTTTCCATAAATCTATTATTTTTAGTCTATGGGAAGAAAGTATATTTTTCATGATTCAAGGGAACTTTATTTTGTGAGTTTTGCTACGGTAAATTGGATAGATGTATTTACCCGCAAAATTTATTTTGATATTGTAGTAGATTCTTTGCGATATTGCATTGAAAATAAAGGAATGGAGCTGTACGCTTGGGTCATTATGCCTAGCCATGTGCATTTGATTATTAGTTCTGGCGATAAAAATTTATCAGATATAATGAGAGATTTAAAACGTCATACTTCTAAAGCCCTGCTAAAAGCAATAAGTGAAAATGTGCAAGAGAGCAGGCGAGAATGGCTTTTATGGATGTTTGGCAGAGCAGGGAAGCGAAATTCCAATAATGAAGTTTATCAATTTTGGCAGCAAAACAACCATCCTATTGAGTTAGCTACGATAGAAATGGTGGAACAACGGTTGAATTACTTGCATCAAAACCCAGTAGAGGTAGGCTTTGTAGCTAATGGAAAAGATTATTGCTATAGTAGTGCAAGGGATTATGAGGGCGAAGTTGGTTTGTTGCCAATATTATTCGTAAGTTGAAAACTTACGTCATATTAGGTCTAAGTTACGCCTTCGGCTAAACTTAGACCAGAGGAGATTGCCCTACAGCAAGTATGTAAGTTGCCGCTGTAACCTTCACTCGTCCGCAAGATGACAAGCTTTTGACAATGTATTTGCTTTATCGACACTTCATCGAAGGTTCACTTTCGTTCATCTCCCTTA
>JAAFID010000029.1 GCA_013297765.1 Cytophagales bacterium
ATAGCACATCTCGATGTTTCAAATACTCAAATAAGGATTCATTTTCTTTGGGTGTAAAACTCAAAGCTGGAACTGTATCATGGGTCTTTTCTGCATATTTTGCCAAATCTTTGTGTTTCACAATGTGCCACAAAGCTGTATAATCTATTAAGGCATTGGTACTAAATATATTGAATTGGTCTATTTCCCATTTTTCTTTCAATATATTCATCATCCATTCGGGGTAGCCAGTTTCAATTTCTACACGCACTACACGACCTGTGGCTCTGGTCTTTAATTTTTTCTTGATTTCATCTATATATTTAGTTTCCATATCATCGCTTTCTTCCAGCGAAAAGTCGCCATTACGAATAATTCTAAAAACAGTAATAGATTGAATTTCAATATTTTTATAAAGTGTAAATAATTTCCAGCGAATTATTTCTTCTATAGGAATAAATAGAATACGTCCTTCACGTTTAACCTCAAAAAAACGAGGCAAATTTTGTGGAATTTGTACAAATGAAAGTCTTTTTTGATCTGCATTTTTCGTGATTACCCCAAATATCAGCACCTTATTCAGTAAAACAGGAAAAGAATGATGCCCATCGTACACCATTGGCGTAAGCATGGGGTAAATCGTTTTTCTAAAATATTGATCTACTGTTTCTTGTTCTTTAGGTGTAAGTGAGGTAACGCTAGAGATAGTAAATCCATTGGATTCAAACAAAGGCCTTAAATTGGTAATAAAATTTTCATCTTGTTGGCTTTGAAATTCAGCCACTTCGTTCATTAAAATTTTTCTAAAGGGCTCTTCTCTAAGACCAGTATAATCTATTCGCACCTTGCCATAGTCAATGTAATTGTATAAACTGCCCACCCGAATTTGGAAAAATTCATCTAAATTTGAGGCGGTTATAGCAAGAAATTTTAACCTTTCCAGTAGCGTTCTACTTTTATTCATAGACTGGTCGAGCACTCTATAGTTGAACTTCATCCAACTTAAATCTCTGCTTATGAATTTGCTGGTATCTACAAAAGTATCTTTTTTCTTTAATAGAGATAAGAAACTTCTTTTGATTAAAGCCTCTTTGATTGGCTTCCAAATTTTAGATTTTAAAAAATTACTTTTAGGCACTTTATTATCTTTTAATACTGATAATGTGAAATTATCATTTTTTTTTCTTTTTAGGTAATTATTATCTAGGCTTAATGATAATTTAAAGATAAAGAAAATATATTTAAAAATGTTATATAATTTATATTATGTTAAGTAGAGAATAGGGGGTTGATGATATTTTATTCATAAGGTTATAATTAAAATTTACGATTTCCTGAAGTTATATAATGTCTGATTATTTGTTTTTATTTTCATAATTTCTACTTTTTATAATCAATAATTACTTCAAATCTATTTCTGATAAATCTGAATCGTCTTCTCTTACTTTTCCTATTCCTTTTTTGAAATAATACCTAGCACTTTCATTACCATTTGCATAATAGGCTACGAGCAATAGGCAATTGGTATAGTTGCAGCTGGGGGTAACTACTGTTGCTGTAAGCGACTCGACTATCATTTTGCCGAGGGAATAGGGATATTCTTGATTCAAGGTTGGGTTTGCTGGAACAAATAGCGTGTTTGTTACGTCCGTTGCTCTGTAAACATCTCCATTGGGTTTCAATATATAGGTAACTTCAAAATCCATGGAGTACTGGCGGGAGATGCTGGTAAAAACCACATCGCTGGATTGATTTTTAGCTTTAGTTATCGTTTGATAAATAGCATTTTGTTTTCCACTATTATACGTCCATTTATTGTCTAATTTTAGCGGAAAGTAACTGTTAGAGCCATTGCCACTGCACAAAACTGACACAGGGTCGGGCACTGGGTTCGGTGTGCTTGTTGGTTGCGGACTATCTTCTTTTTTACTGCATGAAAAAACGAAGATGCTCATAAGAACTACCAGCGCATGTTTGAAATTTACAGTTTGCATATTTTAAGATTTATTAATAGTGTATTTGGTCTTGGTCTATTTGATTGTTTTACAATTATTATGCTTTATGGTTCAGGTAATAACCATTCAATCTTGTTTATTTATTCTTTTTAGTATTAAATCTAGTAGGCATTATTCTCTATTCATAATCCGTAAGTTGGAAACTTACGTCATTTTAGGTCGAAGTTACGCCTGCGGCTAAACTTCGACCAGTGGGGAGTGAAACACCTGAAGAAAATTATACATTTTCATTTTTGGGATTTAATAGCGATTTATATTTGGTTAAATTTGCAAATTGCAAAAAGGTTTTCTATCGCACAGTATATACCATGAGAGCAGGGGTACCCACAGAGGCAGCCTATAAATTGGGTGTTGATATGGTGTCGTCTATAAATAGTTTTCAGTCATTGGCATACAAAAATAGTGAAGATATAGAAGGATGTTTAAATGTTGGTGCTGACAAATTTATTGCAGGCGAATATTTGAATTACGACGATTATAAAAAAATATTAGGTACAAATGCAAAAGCAATAACCAATAATGACTGGGGCGGAGCATGGTTAAAAACAGACCGCACTTCACGAAACCAAAGATGGAAAAATGCAATGGAAAAGATATTGGAGAAAAAGTGGAAAGGCGTATTAAAACCATTTGGTCAGGTTGCTGATTTTTATTTGTACTGCCAATGGAAAGCGAAGAACCTAGAGCATGAAGTAAAATGGGGCAAAGGTGCAGCCTATTTGGTGGAAGACTTAGCCGATGGTTACGAAGATGGATATGTTACTACAGGAGCAACATTTTTCAATGATGCAGAAAGAATAGGGCAGTCTATTCTCACAGATTTGAATTTGGGAATTTTGGATCTTGCCATAGACCGATGGAGTGATTTGTTCAAGGGTACTGTGCTAAAGGGCGATGCAGCCTACCAGTGGGACAAAGCCTTTGTCCAAGAAGAACAAGTAAATGTAGCTTATCCAATTTACACAAAATATCAAGGAACTAGAGAATTATTGGAACTCTCAAAAATTACTAGAAAGGAAGGAATTTTTGGTAAGGGTTCTTTAGTTATAGCTCGTTCTATTCCTAATTTTTTATTGATTGGAGCTGATATTAATAAGGTAGAGGGCAGGTATGGCGAGTATGCGAGAGTGCATATACCACTCTTTATGCTTTATCCATATATACACAATGCCAATATAAGTATTCATACAAAGGGCGGGGTTGTTGTACCAATTGAGATTAGTTCTTGTCTTTCAAATGGTAATTCTGGTACTTTAATTACTACTAAAAATAGAATTATTATTGACCAGTTTTCTGGTAATAGAAAAGAATACGATTGTACGTTTGCAGGACAGTGTATAGATGCAAATCAACAAATAGAATTATTTGCTAATACTGCTCTAACTAAATTTTAATATGAAACAATATTTGATAATGTTGCTTCGGTTTATAATAGTAGGAGCTCTGGATCTTTTCGCTTTATTTTACATAACATTTGGGACAAGGGGGATTGCCTATAATATTTATAAACCGTATGTTGATGAGTTAGAGTATATTTTAGGTACTATTTTTATATTGATATTAACATTTTTAGTTTACTATTTTTCTAAAATGAATCAAGGTTTATACTTTCCAGAAATCATTATAATTGTAGTAAATTTTACTTGGCTGGCTATTGTTTTATTTTCCTAACCTCTAGTCCCGAGGTTGTGAAAAAATAAGTTCTAGCGCAAGCGTCTTGTTTTGTCATTTTTGCAACGTCTAACATTACCAATATTAAACCTGACTAAAATAGCCAAATATCGTCATTATTTCCTGTCGTTTTTGTTTTCATAATTTGGTTCGTTTTTTAGTATTAATTCTAGTAGGCATATTCTCTATTCATTATCTGCAAGTTGTAAACTTACGTCATTTTAGGTCTAAGTTACGCCTGCGGCTAAATCGACCAGTGGGGAATCAACTAAAATCAATTGAACTGAAATTTTTAGTTAAGAATGTTTCAATCCTTTTAAAATTAAATATTAGTACTCCAGACAAAGACATCAACAAAATAGCCATTAGTGAAGAAAGGAATATTGTTTCATATGTTTCACGATAACTTTTAATCCTAGCATTCGTTGAATCATTTTCCAGATAAAATACTTCGACTTTTTCTCCGATTTTATATCTTTTGTCATTAACAGAAAATTGATTTGTTATGTCAATTTTCGCTCCTTCAATAGTCCTGAATTCTATGTTATATACTGTGACTGGTCCTCCCTCATGGACATATTGGGTACGAATAGATTTTACCGTTCCAATAGTCACAATACCGTTCCTTTTCAATTTGATAATATCTGTGATATGAGAAACTGAAAATCCCAATGAGACTAAAGCGCAAACAGTCACAAATATTGTTAGATATATAAGAATTATTCGTGGTTTCATTCGCTTATTCTAATAGTGCCTAATGTTAAACTGAGTGTCGTTTTGTTAGTGATGCCTACCAAATTTGGTATAAGTTTAGCCGCAGTCGTAACTTAGACCTAAAAAGAGGAAAATTTTCAACTTTCGTATCTATCTTTTTCCATAAATCTATTATTTTTAACCCTTCCACACCTCCCCCTCAAAAACCTTCACCGCCGGACCAATCAGATAAACTTCTGAATAATTCCCATCGGCATTTTTTTGATAGCTTACTTTAAGGTTTCCTCCTAGTGTCATTATATCTACGGGGCTTTTAATTCCTACAGATTCAGCAACGATTGCAGCGGCGGTAACTCCTGTTCCGCAAGAATAGGTTTCGTCTTCTACGCCTCGCTCGTAGGTACGAACCCACAATTTTCCGTCAATCGGTTCTGCGAAATTCACATTTGTACCTTTTGGTGCAAAAGCCTCGCTGTAGCGAATTTGTTTTCCTTTAGTTACTACTTCATATTGCTCAATATTAGTAACAAAGCGAACAAAATGTGGTGATCCTGTATTTAAAAAATAATCATTTTCAATGGTTTGCACTTTATTTACATCCATCATTTTCAAATGAATGAGGCCTAGATCTATTTTTGCAATATGCAACCCATCTGTGGCTATAAATGTAACTTCATCAGCAAATAATCCTAAATCTTTTGCAAACTGAACAAAACAACGCCCTCCATTTCCACACATAGAACCCTCATTACCATCTGCATTAAAGTACACCATTTCTAGCAATGCTTCACTATTGATTTGCAAAAGAATGAGTCCATCTGCACCAATACCAAATCTGCGGTCGCAGTGTTTTTTTACCAATGCTGTATTGGCTCGGTCAAACTCACCATTGCGGTTGTCTATCATTACAAAATCATTGCCCGTGCCTTGGTATTTATAAAATTTCATTTTCCTGCCTTTTAATTTTATTTCAACAATCCTTGATTCTTCAACCAATCGGTTAGCCTTAGTGGCCATGACGCAATGATGGCATCTTTTTTAGGGTCGCCCATGCCAAAACCGTGTCCACCTCGCTCGTATATATGCAGTTCTGCAGGTACTTTTTGTTCTCGTAATGCCATGTAAAACAATACACTATTTTCGGGCAACACCCCATCATCATTGGCATGTATCATAAAAGTAGGCGGCGTAAGCGATGTTACTTGAATTTCGTTCGATAGGCTATCTACCAATTCCTGCGAGGCATTGTCGCCAAGCAATACGCCACGGCTAAACCTAAAAGCATACTTACTACGCATTGAAAGTACTGGATACACTAGTACCATAAAGTTGGGGCGGCTGCTGTATTTTTCAACAGCATCTTTTGATTTGGCGTTGCCTGCGTCAAAATGTGTGCCTATGGTAGAAGCCAAATGCCCTCCTGCCGAGAAACCCATAATCCCTATTTTTTCAGGATGAATGTTCCATTCTTTTGCACGACTACGAATGTATCTCATGGCCCTAGTAGCATCCATCATGGGTGCAGGGTGCTGGTATTTCTTATGATCCCATGTGCCTAATCTGTAGCGTAATACAAAAGCAGCAATGCCAAGCCTGTTGTAATACTTGGCTACTGAATCGCCCTCGTGATCTACCGCAAGGGCAACGTATCCCCCACCTGGGCAAACCAATACTGCCGCACCTGTAGCTGTTTCTTTGCTAGGGAAATAGGCTGTTATACTAGGTTTGTCTTCTTCGGCTGTGCCTTGTGCCAATGGTACTTGTCCATCAGGCCATAGATAAATTTTGGTATTCTGAGCATAAGAATTTAGGTATGAAGCTATAGCAATGAATGAAGTAAAAGCAAGTTTTCTAATCATTAATTTCATGGTTTGAGGTAAGGGTTAAATTTATTTTAAAATAATTTATTTGCCAGTAAACTGAGGTTTGCGTTTTTCTAAAAATGCAACAGTGCCTTCTTTAAAATCTTCTGATTTACAGCAAATACTAAATGAATCTGATTCTACTTGGTAGCCATCTTCTTCTTCATCAAATGCAGCATAAATACACTCCACAACTTGTGCAATAGCAATAGGCGATTTTTGAATTATTTTTTGCAGCATTTCTTCACAGGCTTCATATAGATTGTCAAATGGTACTACTTTATTTACCAAACCAATATTTAAGGCTTCCGTTGCTGAAATTATATCTCCAGTCATAATAAGTTCAAACGCTTTGCCTTTGCCCACCAAATGTGGCAAACGTTGAGTGCCTCCGTACCCTGGCAAGATTCCCAAGGAAACTTCTGGTAAACCAAACTGTGCGTTTTCCGCAGCAATCCTAATGTGGCAGGCCAATGCCAACTCGCAACCGCCACCTAGTGCATAACCATTCACAGCTGCTATTATGGGTTTGGGACAGAGTTCTATTTTCTCAAAAACTTCCTGCCCACTTTCTGAAAATTTTCTTCCGGTAAATTCGTTTATGCCCGCAATCTCTGCAATCTCTGCACCTGCCACAAAAGCTTTATTTCCAGAGCCTGTTATGATAATTCCCCTTACTTCTTTATGTTCAACAGCATATTCTATTGCGGCATCAAGTTCTTGAATAGTCAAAATATTCAATGCGTTTAGTTTTGCTGGTCTATTAATGGTAATGTATAAAATACTGTTTTTTAATACTGTAAGTATATTTTCCATTTTAAATTATTCAAAATTAACATTATTTCTGGCTGGCCTTGAATAGCTTTTGTTTTTCTTCTTTGGATAAACTCTCGTAACCAGATCTATTTATTTTATCCAATATTTGGTCTATTTCTTTTTGGTCGGGTGCACCATAGTTTACTTCTTTACCACTGCCTTTGTAGGTAACTTTTAGGGGTGTTTTTTTTACAAATAATTTGTTTACAAAGTCGCTGGTAGCACTAATAGGTTTTCCCAAATCTGTGCCCTGTTTTAAAAAACGTATAAAAACGTAGCCCATCAATGCACCACCTAAGTGGGCAATATTGCCACCAGCATTGGCCTCTACAGAACCCAATATAGAGATAAATATCATTCCTATCGCCAAGTATTTGATTTTAACAGGACCAAAAAACATAAGAAAAAAAGTATAATCTGGTACTAGAGTAGCTGCGGCAACTACTACTGCATAGATTGCTCCAGATGCACCGATTAGCCCTAAGGTGGGGGAGTTTATAAAAAATGGTATCGTATTGAACAACAATAAAAATAAAACACCTGCAAAAATACCTCCTAAAATATAAATATTGACCAGTCTTCTATTGCCTAAATATTCTACTATAATATTACCAAACCAATAGAAAGACAGCAAATTGAATATAATATGAAAAATGTTTTCATGGCTAAAAAAATAGGTAATCAATGTCCAAGGTTTGGAAATGAAAACCGATAAATCTGTGGGTAAAATCAAATTTTCTAGTAAGAATTGAGAAACTACATTGTTTTGAAACAATTTAGAAAACACATATATCAAGCTCAGTACCAAAAAAATAATTATATTGGTAAGGATAATTTTAATTAGCCCATTGTCTTTTCTCTTAAAATTATGTTTGAGTTGCTCTATAATACTATTCATATCGATTAATAAAATGTATTTCTATTAATATTCCAAACTTTAAGTAAGGCAAACGCAAATACCATTCCACCTATGTGGGCAAAGTGAGCCACGTTATCGCCAGGATTGGGATTTACTCCAGAAAATAATTCTATTAAAGCATATACTCCTATAAAGTACTTGGCTTTAATGGGTATAGGTGGAAATAGGAGCATTAATTTTACATTTGGAAACAAGTAGGCAAACGCCATCAAAATTCCAAATATAGCCCCCGATGCACCTACCATGGGTTGATTCATCTCCCTAAAAACCATCGTCTTTGCCAATTCACTGGTATCTGCAATATAACTTACATTTTCTGGGTGGTGGCTAAATTCATTGATCACTGGCAGTAATTGTTCTTTAAGCTGAGGTGCAAAATCTGTAACAAATTTTAAAAAAGCATCAGGATTTGGATTTAAAATATAGACTTCGGCAGCTTGTTGCAATTGGGTTATTTCCCAGTAAGCCACCCCTGAATACAGTGCGGCAGCCCCTATAGCACATATCAAATAAAATACTATAAACTTTGACTCGCCTAGTGCTCGCTCAACCATAGGGCCAAACATAAAGAGGGAAAACATATTACTAAATAGATGAGAAAAGCTGCCATGTATAAAAAAATGAGTAATTACCTGTGTTACATTAAACTGTGTAGAAACAAAGCATCGAAGACCAAACATATTGCCCAAATCTAATTTTAAAAAGTAGCCCAAGGCAAATATGGCTATATTTGCAATAAGTAGAATTTTAACTATACGGGTGATGGGAGGCATAAGGAATTTTGACGATAGAAGTTAGTAAAAGATTACTTAAAAAATAACTTAAATATTTTCTCATAATCCATCACTACAAAAGTAGGACTGCCCGATGGGTCGTATTGAGGCATTTTGCAAGTGAATAATTTTTCAATTAGTGAAGTCATTTCTTCATTTGATAGATTTGCACCTGCTTTTAGTGCAGAACGCTTGGCTAGCGAACGTGCAAGGTTTTCGTGTTTATCCAATTTAAAATCTGTTTGATATGTTTTAAATTGTTCTACCAAGCCCTCAAAAATATCTTTTTCATTACCATTTTGAATTTCGGCAGGTATGCCATTGACCACAATGGTATTTTTACCAAATACAGAAAAATCAAATCCTAAACATTTGATTTCACTCTCCATCTCCATCACCATCGAAAAGTCTATGGGGCTAAGTTGCAAAGTAAGCGGAAATAAAAATTGCTGCGATGCACCAAACTTGTTTTCCAGCATATTGAGGTATTTTTCGTATAATATGCGTTCATGTGCAGCATGTTGATTTACTATCACCATACCCGATTTTACTTTCGATACTATAAAGGTATTGTGCAGTTGAAAAGTAGTTTTGTTTTCGCCCACCACTTCATCCTTCATTAAATTTTGAGGCGATTGCATGGTATTGAGGCGACTACTTAATGTTGTTTTGTTATTTTCTATAGATTCTCCGAGTGGCTGGTTACTATTTTCAAAATCTTCATACAATGTTTCCCAATTAGAAGGAATTTTCTTTTCTGAATAACTTAAAAATGGTGTTGGCTTTTGAGTGGTAAAGCCTTGTAAATTTTTAGGTTCTGGATTGAAATTGGTAAAAGTATCAAAATTTACATTCAACCCAAAATCTATAGATGGCACTATGTTGTGTGTGCCTAACGCTCTTTTGATGCTTGCCAATAATATGTGATATATGGTACGCTCATCATCAAATTTGATTTCTGTTTTTGTAGGATGCACATTAATATCAATGTGTTTTGCATCTATTTCAAAAAACAAAACATAGAATGGAAAAACATCGCCACCAACTAAATCCTTATAAGCACTCATCACTGCATGGTGCAGGTAATTATTTTTTATAAATCTATTGTTTACAAAAAAATACTGCTCTCCCCTACTCTTTTTACAAAATTCTGGTTTGCCGATATAACCAGTAATTTTTAACATGTCAGTTTCTTCATGGCAAGGAATCAATTGTTCTTTATAAGATTTACCAAATAAATTGATGATTCTTTGGTTCAGCTTTCCCTCTGGAAGATTGAAGATTTCCATATCGTTTTGCATCATCGATATCGCAATATGCGGATATGATAATGCAATACGCTGAAATTCATCAATAACATGCCGCATTTCTACAGCATTAGATTTTAGAAAATTACGTCTTGCGGGAACGTTAAAAAACAAGTTTTTGACACTTAATGAAGTTCCCTTTTGGGTAGCCACTGGTGCATTTGCTTTTATTTCCGAGGCTTCTATTTTGATACCAACGCCTATTTCGTCTATGCTTCGCTTGGTTTTTAGTTCTACCTGTGCTACTGCCGCAATAGATGCCATAGCTTCACCCCTAAAACCAAGGGTGTAAATGGTAAATAAATCGGCAGTGGTGCGTATTTTAGATGTGGCATGTCGCTCAAAACACATTCGTGCATCGGTTTCCGACATTCCTACCCCATTATCAACCACTTGTATCAGTTGTTTGCCCGCATCTTTTATTATAAGTTGAATGTTTGTTGCCCCTGCATCAATGGCATTTTCCAAAAGTTCTTTTACTACCGATGCTGGGCGCTGCACCACCTCGCCAGCCGCAATTTGGTTAGCAAGCGATTCGGGCAGTAAATGAATTATGTCGGGCATTTATAAAATTATAGAATTAGAAATATGTTAAAAGGCTCAATTTTAAATTAGTTCATTGCGCCTTCTTTCAATTTTTCTGCATTTTCTGCTATTCTCATTTGTTCTAATAATTCTTCAATATTACCATCCATTACGTTTGGCAAATTGTAAGCAGTGTATCCTACTCTATGATCCGTAATTCTGCTTTGTGGATAGTTGTAGGTGCGTATTTTATCCGACCTATCTCCATTGCCCACCATTAGTTTTCTAATGTCGCCAATTTCTTGGTTTTGCTTAGCAAGTTCCAAATCGTAAAGCCTTGAACGTAAAACTTTCAAGGCTTTATCAAAGTTTTTCATCTGCGATTTTTCATCTTGACACTGCACTACCAAACCTGATGGTAAGTGAGTGAGTCTAATAGCTGAATATGTAGTATTTACCGACTGCCCACCAGGTCCTGAAGCACAAAATATATCTTTACGTACATCGTTCATATCTATTTGTACGTCTAGGTCTTCCACTTCTAGAAGTACAGCCACAGTAGCTGCCGAGGTGTGTACCCTGCCTTGTGTTTCTGTGGCGGGCACACGTTGCACACGGTGTACACCCGATTCAAATTTGAGTTTGCCATAGACATCGTCACCTGTAACTGAACATATAATCTCTTTATATCCACCCGATGTGCCTTCCGTAAAATCTATGGTATCCATTTTCCAGCCTATTTTCTCGGCATAGCGTTGGTACATACGGTGCATGTCGCCTGCAAAAATAGAGGCCTCGTCGCCCCCTGTTCCTGCACGAATTTCTAAAATTACATTTTTGCTATCGTTAGGATCTTTTGGAATGAGCATTTCTTTTAACTCATCTTCTATCAACGCTTTTTTGGGAACTAGTTCTTCCAATTCATCTTTAGCTAGTTGCCTAAATTCTTGGTCTTTTTCAGTTTCCAAAACCACTTTTGCACTTTCCAAATTGCTGATAATGGCTTGGTACTCGTCAAACTTTGTAACTATTTTTTCCAATTGTTTGTACTCTTTGTTCAAAGAGGTGTATTTCTTCATATCCGAAGCCACATCTGGCTTTACAATTTCCTCTCCCACTTCCACAAACCGCATTTTAATAGCTTGGAGCTTATCAATCATAAATTAATTTTTATATTTTTCACAAATATACAATTCCTAGCCTACAATAAATATGGATACAATACAAAAAAAACTAAATATTAATGATTTAATTTTAAAATAATAAATTATTGTAATTAAATGTGTTACAATATGTAAATTTTAATTTTCAATTGATTTTTAATGTTAAAAAAAATAGTCAAATAATTTATATTTGACTATTTTTTAGCAAAAAATAAAGATAACACTCTATTATTGAACTAAATATTTTACTTCAGTAACCATACAAATTCCGCTTATCCGCTGTAAGAATGGCCTTAATTCTTTTAAAATATTTTCAGCTTCTGTATTGTCACACACTGTTATTATCATACTATTTTTAAATACATCGTTAAGATCATCGCCATGCTTTATGCCTCTCTTTCCTTTACCTGTCACATCTGCAATAATCGAATAGCCTGTTACACCATATTTTTCAATAATATCAATTACTTGACCTATTGCTCTTTTCTCTGTTATTATTTCTATTTTGTATGCCTCTTTCATAAATATAAGTATAAATGTTATATAAAATATTGAATAATATAGTAATAAAGTGGAATACCTACCACTACATTGAATGGAAAAGTAATGGCTAAAGACATGGAAACATAAATACCAGGTGTAGATTGTGGTATTGCCACACGCATGGCAGCAGGTACAGCAATATAAGAAGCACTTGCACATAATACCGTAAACATCAAGGCATCGCCATGCGAAAGATTCAATAGTTTTGATAGACCAATAGCTATAAAAGCATTGACAATAGGCACTAACAGAGCAAATACCAAAGTAAAGAATCCTGTTTTGCGCAAATCTTTTAATCTCCGTGCAGCAACTAAACCCATATCTAGCAAAAATAAGCACAATACACCTTTGAAAATATCGCCAGTAAATGGCTTTACGGCTTCATATCCTTTCTCGCCACCCACAAAACCAATGACTAAACTGCCCAATATCATCACAATGGAACCTTCTGTGAAGGCGTCTTTGATGGTGTGGGTTAAACTAGTTTCCATTAATGTGTTTTCTTCTTTGAAATACAATTTGTGAAGAACTACCGCAGCAATAATTGCTGGAGATTCCATCAACGCCATAGCGGCCACCATGTGACCGCCAAAGGGCATTTGATTGCTTTGCAAGAACGAAACTGCCGTAATGAAAGTTACCGCACTTACCGAGCCATAAGTGGCTGCCAAGGCGGCGGCATTGTGAATGTCAATTTTCCGTTTAAGTATAAAAAAGGTGTATAATGGTATTAGCGCCGACATGGATATTGCTAATAATAGTACCGCTATGACACTGCTGTTAAATCCACTTTTATGTAGTTCTGCTCCACCTTTCATGCCTATTGAAAATAGTAAATACAGTGAAAAAAACTTTGGTAAAGGTTGTGGAATTTCCAAATTTGATTTCATGCCAATGGCTATTAATCCTAAAAAGAAGAAGAGTACTGGGGGATTTAGAAAATTTTGAAACAACTCAAATACATTCATATTTTTTAATTTTATTGATCTTATTTTTGATTTGAAAGTAGATTACTTAAGTTTTGATAGGTAGTCTTCAGGCAAAAATTCTACTTTACCAGTACTGAGGTCGTAAACTGCACCTACTATTTTTAGTTGATTGTTTTTTATAGCCTTACTTAACAAAGGCTCAAGGCTTTTCAGTTGGTTTACTTGCATGGCTACATTTATCCTTACTGCATTTTCCACCTCGTCGCCAAGCTGATGTTTGGCTATTTCTGCTGCTGGTTTTATAGCATTAATAAGGGTTACTATATGCCCTGGAACTTCGGGTAATTTGCAGGCAGCAGATACAGCACCGCATTTTGTATGACCCAAAACAACTATCAATTTTGCTCCTAATACTGCATAGGCAAACTCTATACTACCCCACGATGCGTAAGAAGATACTTGCCCAGCAGTGCGCACAATAAATAAATCGCCAAGGCCTTGATCAAATATTATTTCGTTAGGTACCCTAGAATCAGAACATCCTACGATAGTTGCAAAAGGTTTTTGCCCATCGGCTACTTTTTTTAGCCGTTCTAAATCTTGATTAGGGCGAATACTTTTACCACTTAAAAATCTTTCGTTGCCTTCTTTTAATTTTTCAATTGCCTTTTCTGGAGTAATTTCCATGGTTTGACAATAAGCAATAAAGGGAATCGAACATAATAAAAATGAAATTTTGATAAATAGTTTAAACATGCTTTGTAAAAATTTTATAAATAATAAGATTACTTTTTCACCCCAATATTATAACCAATAGGAGTTATGACAAAATATTTTAAAATATTTATTTATAAATCCCTAGATTTGTGGTGGCAATAATTCTTTCATTAATAAGCAAATTTATTAGGCCATAATTTAATCGTAATAGATTTTCTAAAGATAATTAATAGCACTTATACAATAGGAAAAAAGATTATATCTTTCTAAATAACGACTCAATGCAAAACGACCCAGAGTTAAATACTAAATTTCTTGGCACCATCAGTTCTGATTTTGTGAAGGTTGCAGACCATATAAAAGAAGCATCTTACCAAATTCGAAAAAGGGGAATATCTGATTTTCCCATTTTTACTATGTGTGATATTGACAATCCTATTGGCGGATTACTATTAGCTCAAAACGAAATGGATAATAAATGGTATTATAAAGCATCATTTATGGAAGAATTTGTACAACGCTTATTAATAGAAAAAGATAAAGTAGATGATTTTAAAAAAGCATACAAAGACGCAGATGAGTTTTGTTGTTTATTTGTAATAGATAAAGAATTTACAAATTTTGTATTTATTCCTTATCCAGAAGATTAGTTATTCATTATATTCCTATTAGCTTTCTTCCTTGAAATATAATTGGTAGAAATTCATTTTCTTTTCTTCACAAAATCCTTTTTCAATCATATCTTTGTTTCCATGAATATATACATGAAAATTTTTGTCTAGCTTTAATATACTTTTAAAAAATTTGGCAGATGCTTTAGTGGCAGTCGCCGAAATATCAAATTCATCAAAATAATTTATGTTGTTTTCCACTGCTTTATTGTTTTTAAAATCTTTAAAGGCATCGATGATGTTGGATTGCTGCAATACCTCGTTAGAAAATTCAACAATATCAAAAGTAGTTTTTTCTTTAAAATATTGGATAGACCTATTCATCAAATCTATTTCATCAGCTTTAGAAATTTCAAAATTTTCTTTCATCTGCTCGCCTACAAAAGTACTGCATAGACTTAGATAATCTTTTGTGTGGTGAAATGCATCTTCCCTTGGAATTGCATGTATAAAATGTTCTTTCCAATATTGAGCATCATTGTTTCTATTGGTATTATCTATCAAACATATTTTGTATCCTTTGTCTTTTTCTGTATTGAAAATCAAGCACCCTTTATCTAATTTATTGATATTGATACCCTCATCACAATCTAAATTAAATCCTTGTGATTGAGCATGTACTTTTAAGTAGGCATCTTTAGATTCCGATTTAAAAAGCCCAATTGCCTCTACAGTTTCATTTTCCACCACACAATTATCAAAATAAACGACATAAAACTCTCCCCCCTTAATTTGTGGATGAATAGATTTTTCAAATAAATGCTTGGCTATATGTATAGATTGAATATATAAATTGCTGCTATCATCGAAAATCTTACTACAATAATTAAAAACTTCATTCATCTCAATATCAGTACTATGAGTAAAGTGAAAAAACTCAACTTTAGAAAATGGCTTTAAAAAATATTGTAACAATAAATCTTTTAATAATTGATTATCAACTTTAAAAGTATTTTTGGACAATTTCAAATCTTCTTCTTTTGATTTATTTCCCACCCAATGAATAACAATATTTTCTAATGAGGTCTTGGAAAAATCAATCATGGAAATTTTAAATTAAAATATCGAAGTTTACAATCGCTAAGATACAGTTTTTTGATAAATTCTTATTCGAATTAAAATTCCAATAATCAATATTCAAAAACTATATATCATAAAAAAGGAGCATATTATTGCTCCCTTATAAATTAAAAAAAAATATTAAATTACTCTTTCATTGCTCTTTGATTGATAAACCCTGTTGCCAGTTTACTTAAGTTTACATCACAGTTTTTCTCTTCTACAAGTGTTTCTTCTAGCAATGAAACAATATTTGCTTTTCCCATAATTTGAGCAAGTGCTTTCAAGGAACCATAAGTAGCTATTTCATAATGTTCTACTTTTTGTGAAGCAAAAATAATTGCAACATCTCTTACAATGCTATCATCTTCAGTGTCTTCTACTATTTCCTGTGCCTCCTTTACCAAACCTGCCATGGCCTCACATTTTTTTCCTTCAGCTTTCTCGTCAAGTATTTTAAATATTTTATCGAGTCTTACCACTTGATTTTTTGTTTCAGCAATATGTTGTTCAATAGCTTTTTCAAGCTCGGCAGTAGTTGCAGCTTCTTTCATTTCTGGAAGTGCTTTTAGTAAGTGATTTTCTGCCCAATAAATATCTTTCAATTCATCGACAAAAAACTCGAGCAAATCAGAAGATTCATCATTGTTTTTCATTTTCTCTGCTTGTGAAATTTTGTTGCCAGATTTACTTTTATTCGCAACTGCTTTTGATTTGGTTTTTTCTGTAGTGTTCATATTTGTAGTATTTTAAAATGATTTATGGTTATTATGTATCTAATGATAAAAAAATTATACCACAACCCATAGCCACTATAAATTTTGTTCATTGGAAATAACAACTTTTATAGTAAATCCTGATTCGATTCCCTCATAAATAAGGCAACCAACCATATATTTAATACTACCCAATAAAATATTGGTCGGCTATAAGTCACTAAAAAAATTATATAAAAACCTTAAATTCAACTAATAAATGTAACTTTTTTATGATGTAAACAATTGTTTTTTTGATGAACGGAGGCGATATTTTGCCACCATTTCCTTCAATAAAAAATGTGTTGTACTTTTACTCCTGCCAAGCTATTTTTAGATTTTCAACTTAACGGATACAACTAAATATATTTTACCAAAACGATGCGTTGCGACTTGATTTCTGATGGTTAATTATTTTCAATGGTAAAAGTTAAAAGATTGGCGATGTTCATGTTTACTTTTCTTGTTTTTAGTTTCTGTCGCATTCAATTGGTTCAGTTGTTTCTGAACCTCAGCAGTACGATGTGCAGCGAAGTGCTGATTTTGATGTTTATGTTTTAAATTGGTGGCAACAATTTTTTTATTTTCACGCAAATCGTAGTTTACATCTTCTTTTTCACTTTGACTCATGTGATACACATGGGGTGTATGTTTATGAGTGGTATTGGTATTTGATTTTATAGAACCACAGCTATACGTCAATAAGGCGATGGCAATCATCAGTAGATTTTTCATAGTTTTTGGTTTTTAGTAGATGTAAGTTTATACGACATTTTCAATAAAAGTTTCCACTATTTTGCATTTCTATCATATAAATAATGATGTTTAAACTTTTAATATGAATTTTTTTATTAACTATCAATATTTTATATTAAGATATGACTTGAATAATGAGCTAATTATTTTTTCCACAATTATTCATTCATTTGCTTGTCAAAGAAAAAATATAATTGGATAATGTTCTACAAAATTTTTTCAAAAGATATTATTCAAAAAGATTGTGGAATATTTGAATGAAATTTAATTATTTTGCAAAAATAATCAGATCAATAAAAAAATGGAAACAATCGCCACAGCAGCAACAATTGATATTAGAGAGTTGAATGAAAGAATTCAACGAGAAAGTGCCTTTGTAAACTTGGTTCAAATGGAACTTTCAAAAATAATTGTAGGTCAAAAATACATGGTCGAGCGATTGCTTATTGGTTTGCTTTCTAATGGACATATATTGCTTGAAGGAGTACCTGGACTAGCAAAAACTTTAGCAATAAAATCGCTTGCATCCACCATTGATGCTAAGTTTAGTAGAATTCAATTCACCCCCGATTTGCTTCCTGCCGATGTGGTAGGAACAATGATTTATAATCAGAAAAACGAAGAATTTACAGTGCGACGTGGGCCTATATTTGCAAATTTTATACTCGCCGATGAGATAAACAGAGCCCCAGCAAAAGTACAAAGTGCTTTGCTGGAGGCCATGCAAGAGCGTCAGGTAACTATAGGCGATACTACTTTCAAGCTAGAAGAGCCATTTCTTGTGCTTGCAACCATGAATCCTATTGATCAAGAAGGAACTTATTCCTTGCCTGAGGCACAGGTTGATCGATTTATGTTAAAGGTGGTCATCACTTATCCTACTATTGAAGAAGAAAGAGGTATCATAAGACAAAACTTGACAGGAAGTTTTCCGACACCCAATTCTGTTATTAAGACAGAAGATATCATCAAAGCTCGTGCAGCAGTGAAAGATGTATATATGGATGAAAAAATTGAAAAATATATTTTAGATATCGTTTTTGCTACCAGAACACCCAAAAATTACAAACTAGATCACCTGACCTCGCTTATTAGTTATGGCGGTTCGCCAAGAGCCAGTATTAGTTTGGCAATGGCCGCTAAGGCTTATGCCTTTATCAAGCGAAGAGGATATGTAATACCAGAAGATGTGCGTGCTGTATGCCACGATGTACTTCGCCACCGTATAGGGTTAACCTATGAGGCCGAGGCAGAAAACAAAAACACTATAGACATCATAAATGAAATACTCAATGCTGTAGAAGTGCCATAGACAAACTCCGAAGAGATGGAATAATTATAAAAATAATGGCAAATTGAAAAAATCCCGAAGGGATAAAATGCTTATATCTTGGATATTTTAAAAAAAGTTAGGAAAATAGAAATCAAAACCAGAGGATTGAGCAATCATATATTCTCTGGCCAATACCATTCTGCTTTTAAGGGTAGAGGCATGGCATTTAGCGAGGTGCGAGAGTACCAGCCAGGCGACGACGTACGCACCATTGATTGGAATGTGACAGCTCGTTTCAATACGCCATTTATCAAAGTTTTTGAGGAAGAAAGAGAATTGACCGTAATGCTTTTGGTAGATATGAGTGCATCAGAAAATTTTGGTACTCAAGAACAATTTAAGAGCGAATTAATTACCGAATTGTGCGCTGTAATTGCATTTTCGGCTATTCAAAATAGTGATAATATTGGCGTAATATTTTTTACAGATATTGTTGAAAAATTCATTCCACCAAAAAAAGGCAAGCAACACATCCTTAGAATAATAAGAGAATTGGTTGATTTTAAACCAAAAAGTAAAGGAACCAATATCGCATTGGCACTACAAAATTTCAATACTGTAATTAAAAAAAGAAGCATTGCTTTCCTAATTTCAGATTTTGTATCAGATGGTTTTGAAGATGCACTCAAAATCGTAAATCAAAAACATGATTTGGTAGCCTTACGAATTAAAGACCCTACAGAATCAACTTTGCCAGAGGTAGGATTGATAAAGGTAAAAGATGCAGAAACAAATCAAGAGCGATGGATTGATACCAATAACAAACTGGCAAGACTAGCTTATGGAACATGGTGGAAAGAAAAAGAAGAAAACATCGCTAGACTTTTTAATAAAATAGGTATTGATCATGTGCTGTTGCATACCAATCGACCTTACATTCAACCTTTGATGAATTTATTTAAAAGACGTGGACACAAATAATTTTATTTTTTAGATGGATAAGGCCTACAGAATTAGTTGTATTAAAGTGGTGGTTATTGCAATAGCAATTTTGACAAACTTGGTATCTAAAGCCCAGCAGATAAGCGTTATTGCCAGTCTTGATACCAACAAAATATTGATTGGAGAACAAACCAAGCTCAAACTTACCACCACCGCTACCCCAGATTACAAGATTATATGGCCAATATTGAAAGACAGCATTCAAAAAATTGAAATAGTGAGCAATGGTAAAATTGATACTAGTTTCTCTGCCGATAAAAAATTTGTTACCTACACCCAAGCCCTAACGATTACTTGTTTTGACAGTGGTTTCAGAGCCATACCCACATACCAATTTGGCTACCAAATAGGTAAAGATACCTCTAAGCAATTCATAATTAGCGAGGCATTGCTTCTTCACGTAATAGGTTTGGTAGTGGACACCACGAAGGCAATTAAAGAAATAAAACCCCCGTTAGAAATACCATTTTCCATTATAGATTTTTTAAAAGAATACTGGCCATACATTGTAGGAATTTTGGTTGTAGCCGCATTTTTACTCTGGTGGTTTGTATTTAGAAAAAAGCCAGTAATACAAGCAGTAAAAGAGAAACCAACACCTACTCGCCCAGCTGATGTAATAGCCATCGAGCAATTAAAGTTACTAGAGCAGAAAAAGTTATGGCAAGAGGGTGCGTATAAAATTTATCACAGCCAGATTGCAGACATAGTGCGTACATATATAGAGCACCGATATGGTCTAATGGCTATGGAATTAACGACAGATGAAATATTGCAGGGGTTAAAAACCCTTGCTGATTCGCACAAAGAAATTCTGAGTCAATTGTTGGTATTGGCAGATTTGGTAAAATTTGCAAAAGCACAACCCATTCATTATGAAAATGAATTAAGTTTAAAAAATGCCTACGAATTTGTACGCCAAACAGCACTTCAGGCCCCCAAAGATATTGCCCAATGACCATATTCAATCAAAATTACGCCCATCCTCAATTCTTTTGGTTGCTGCTAATAATGCCGTTGTTGGCATTATGGTATTGGTATAAAGAAATCAAAAGCCGCCCATCGATGGTGTTTTCAACCACGGCTTCATTCGATAAATATAAACCAACTGCAAAGGTCTATTTTCGTCATATATTGTTTTTATTACGGTTGGCATGTATCTTTTTTTTAATTGTGGCCTTAGCTCGTCCTCAATCGTCTTCCAAAGAGCAAAATATTAATTCGGAAGGGATAGACATTATACTTTCAATGGATATTTCTACCAGTATGTTGGCCGAAGACTTACGCCCCAATAGAGTCGAGGCCTCCAAAAAAGTAGCCGAAGAATTTGTAGCCTCTCGCCCACAGGATAGAATTGGCTTGGTAGTTTTTGCAGGTGAAAGTTTTACTCAATGTCCTTTGACAACAGACCATTCTGTACTCAAAAATTTATTCGGAGCAATCAAAAGTGGGCAAATAAAAGATGGCACTGCCCTTGGTGAAGGGCTTGCCACGGCTGTAAACAGAATAAAAGATAGCAAAGCCAAAAGTAAAGTAGTGATATTACTAACCGATGGGGTAAACAATTCGGGAGCCATCGCCCCCCTTACCGCAGCAGAAATAGCAGAAACATTTAAAGTACGTGTGTACACGATAGGCGTAGGAACTCAAGGGGTAGCCCCCTACCCTTTTCAAACCCCTTATGGCACACAATATCAAAATGTGCCAGTAGATATTGATGAAGCAACCCTAAAAGCAGTAGCACGAAAAACAGGTGGTCAATATTTCAGAGCAACAAACAATAAAAAGTTAAAAGCCATTTATACTGAAATAGATAAACTAGAAAAAACAAAAATAGAAGTAACCGAATTTAGAAAATATTCTGAACAATATTTGCCTTATGCATTAATTGCAGGGCTAGTATTAATTTTAGAAATATTGCTTCGATATAGTTTGTTTAGAACTATACCATAATATAGTATTGTGTTCAAATAGTCAATATAATGCTGACAACACTTCTTTAATTTATTTCATTATTCAGATTTTAAAGAAAAATTTAAAACTAAATCAGCTTTTATTGTTCCATATTCATAAAAGAAAAATAACTTTGCACCAAAGAAAAACTCATGAATCAATTGACAGAATTATTTGCACCCAATCTTAACAACTACATTATACTTTGCTCAATTTTGTTTACCATTGGAGTTGTAGGTGTACTTATCAGAAAAAATATTATCATTATATTTATGTCGGTAGAGCTAATGCTTAACGCCATAAACCTATTATTAACTGCTTTTTCTGTACATCATGGCGATTCTTCAGGACAGGTATTTGTGTTCTTTATCATGGCGGTAGCTGCCGCCGAGATTACTGTAGGTCTTGCTATATTGGTAATGATATACAGAAATACTGGTTCGGTAAGTATCGATTCTTTGAGAAACTTAAAGTGGTAACATCGTTTTTAGTGGAAAGCTTTTATGGTTTTCAATATTTATAAACTTTAATTTTTACTAATATTGCCCTATTGAAAAATACAAGGCAGAATAATTTGAACAATGACTGAACTAACTTGGTTAATACCTTTATTGCCCCTTATAGGCTTTTTAATCTTAGGAATTGGGAACAAATATTTAACCAAATCAGTTGCTAGCACCATTGCTTGTGCAACTATACTTGGTTCTTTCCTAATTGTTTTAAGCATTTTATTTCCCTTAATCAACGGTACTCTAGCCAACACCACCATTTCTTATTTTGATTGGATCAATACAGGTAGTGTTCATCTTTCATTTTCGTTCTTACTTGATCCACTCTCTATTACCATGATGACCATCATCACGGGAGTAGGCTTTTTGATACATGTTTACTCTGCAGGATATATGTCACATGATGAAGGGATGACACGATATTTTGCATTTTTAAACCTATTTGTTTTTTCAATGCTATTGCTGGTCATGGGGTCAAACTATATTGTGCTTTTTGCAGGCTGGGAAGGTGTAGGTTTTTGCTCTTATATGTTAATCGGATTTTGGTATAAAAATCAAAATTACAACGATGCAGCAAAAAAAGCATTTATCATGAATCGTATTGGCGATTTGGGTTTTTTATTGGGCATGTTGCTTATATTTCAAACGTTTGGCTCGCTCGATTATGCTACGGTGTTTACCACTACCAGCTCTATTGAGTCTAATAGTTCAGTAATAATTGCCATTACGCTATTATTATTTGTAGGTGCCATGGGCAAAAGTGCTCAAATACCCTTGTACACATGGCTACCCGATGCTATGGCTGGGCCTACCCCTGTATCGGCATTGATACATGCTGCTACCATGGTTACTGCTGGTATATATATGGTGGTTCGTTCAAATGTATTGTTTAGTTTAGCCCCATTTACACTAGAATTCATTCAAATCATAGGTCTTGCAACCGCACTATTTGCAGCCACTATAGGATTAGTACAAAATGATATTAAAAAAGTATTGGCCTATTCGACCGTTAGTCAATTAGGCTATATGTTTTTTGCTTTGGGTTTGGGTGCATATTCTACAGCATTATTTCATGTACTTACACATGCATTTTTCAAAGCCTTATTATTTCTTTGTGCTGGAAGCGTAATCCATGCCATGAGCGGCGAGCAAGATATTCGCAATATGGGAGGATTAGCAAAAAAACTACCGATTACATTTTATACTTTCCTAATAGCCACGCTGGCTATTTCGGGTATTCCTCCATTTGCAGGGTTCTTCTCAAAAGATGAAATATTGGCACATGCATTTGAGCATTCCCCTTTACTTTGGGGACTCGGTCTTGCAGGTGCTTTAATGACTACTTTTTATATGTTCCGTTTACTATTCCTTACTTTCTTTGGAAGTTTTAGAGGTACAGAACATCAAAAAAATCATTTACATGAATCGCCTTTAAGCATGACTATTCCACTAATGGTGTTAGCTGTACTATCCACCATTGGTGGTTTTATAGGCATTCCAGAAGTAATGGGAGGTGGCAATTGGTTGAAAAAGTTTATTTCTCCTGTTTTGGGTGGCACAGCCGAGGTGCATACCTTAAGCCATGAAACAGAATGGTTGTTGATGGGACTTTCAGTGGGTGCGGTCTTGTTAGTAATTGCAATTGCCTATATCATCTATGTATCTAAGAAAACAGTTCCATTAACTGAAGGCGTGGAAACCTCGGTTGCTCAAAAAACGCTATACCATAAATATTATATAGATGAAATATATGATACCATTGTGGTAAAACCATCCTATCTTCTTTCAAACATGCTACATCAATTGGTAGAGTCAAAATTGATTGATGGCTTTGTGAATGGCATGGGAACAGCCGTGAACAAAACGAGTGCTGCAATACGATTTGTACAGGATGGTAGCATTAGTTATTATTTATTTGCCATGGTTGTAGGCATCATCATGTTACTTTTCTTTAATACTGTCATTTAATAATTAATGGAGACTGCATTACTCATTGCGTTACCTTTTGTGTCGGGTTTATTGACTTTAATGTTCAATGACGGCAAAGCAAAAATGGTGGCTTTATTGTTTTCTTTGTGTACACTTGTTAATGCCATATACCTGGCTTGCAACTTTTGCACATGTACGGTTTGGCACTACGAGTTAAACATGCCTTGGCTTACTTCATTAGGCATTAACTTTAGTGTAGGAATGGATGGAATTAGTTTGATGTTGGTATTGCTTACCACTGCTCTAGTGCCATTGATTATACTTTCTTCTTTTCAAAGAGAAATAACAAATGCAAAATCATTCTATTGTTTAATACTGCTTATGGAAGCTGCGTTGATTGGCGTGTTTACCGCCCGTGACGCATTCTTGTTTTATATATTTTGGGAATTGGCATTGATTCCTATTTACTTTATTTGCCTTATATGGGGTGGCGAGAATAAAAATAAAATCACCTTCAAATTCTTTTTGTACACACTAGCTGGTAGTTTGTTGATGCTGCTTGCCATCATATTACTGTATATTAATAATCCTGCTCGCACTTTTGCTATTGACCAATTATATACAGTAGGTGCATCGCTTGATTTTGGTACACAAGCATTTGTTTTTTGGTCGTTCTTTTTAGCATTTGCTATAAAAATGCCCATTTTCCCATTTCATACTTGGCAACCTGACACCTATACTACTGCCCCTACTCAAGGAACTATGCTACTCTCTGGCATCATGCTTAAAATGGGAATTTATGGTGTCATTCGTTGGTTGTATCCTATGGTACCTGATGCTTTTTCATTTTATGCACATTATGCAATAATATTAAGTGTGGTAGGCATTATTTACGCTTCGTTTATTGCATTAAAACAAAATAATCTAAAAACAATGATTGCCTATGTCTCCATTGCTCACGTAGGTTTAATAGCTGCTGGGGCATTTATAGGCAATCTTGAATCGCTTCAAGGCGTGGTAATACAAATGTTTTCACATGGAATTAATGTTGTCGGTTTGTTCTTTATTGTTCAAATTGTTTTTGAACGTACAGGTACTTATGATATGTCGGTATTAGGAGGCATTCGTAGCAAAGCTCCTTTATTTACCACTTGCTTTATTATGATATTACTTTCTAGTGTAGCTTTACCATTGACGGGTGGTTTTATTGGTGAGTTTTTATTATTTGTGGGGATTTTTAAATACCACTCCATCATAGCTGCTGTTGCAGGACTTACTATAATTCTGGGAGCAGCTTATATGCTTAATGCCTTTCAAAAAGTAATGTTAGGCGAAGCCAATACCAATACTTCAGATTTTAAAGATTTGGTATTGACAGAGAAACTAGTCCTCATCCCAATCATTGCTCTTATTATTTGGATAGGAGTTTATCCACAACCGTTTTTAAATATTTCAGAACCTGCTGTAAAAGCCTTGATTGAGGTCGCAAGCAAAACATCCGCATTGAATCATTGATAGCATGAACGTATTAATTATAATTTCAATTTTAGGCATTGTTGCCATGGTTTCTGAAATCTTTGGGTTAAGGAAATCTATTTGGTACATCGTAGTTGCCACATTAACTGGGGCATTTATCATAAATTTGAACGATTGGGATACAGCAAGAAGGTATTATGATGATATGGTTTTTATTGACAACTATGCCATAGCATTCATGGGACTGCTGCTGTTTCTTGCTTTTGTGTGGTTTTTCCTTTCAAAAGACCAATATGAAAGTGATCAATTTAACACATCTGATCACTATGCTCAAATCATTTTTTCATTGACAGGTGCATTGGTTTTAGTGTCTTATGCTAATCTCTCCATGTTGTTTTTAGGAGTAGAAATTATGTCTATCCCCTTGTATATATTAGCAGGAAGTCGCAAGAAAGACTTGGCTTCAAATGAAGCAGCCCTCAAATATTTTATGATGGGTGCATTTGCTACTGGATTTTTATTATTTGGCATCACCCTTATTTATGGTGTTGTTGGTTCATTTAATTTAAGCCAAATTCAGCATCACGTAAGTGAGGTAGGCAATTTGCCACTAATGTTCTATGCTGGAGTGGTAATGATTATGATTGGCCTAGGTTTTAAAGTCTCTGCTTTTCCCTTCCATTTTTGGGCACCTGATGTTTACGAAGGTGCACCTGTAATGATTTCTGCATTTATGGCAACCATAGTCAAAGCAGCAGCTTTTGGTGGATTTTATAGATTGTTCAGCGTTTGCTATACAGATATAAGCGGTCATTGGGCTGGTACGCTTTCTATAGTAATTGGAACAACCATCTTGATAGGTAATACATTGGCAGTTTATCAGGTAAATATGAAAAGAATGCTGGCTTATTCAGGTATCGCTCAAGCAGGTTACTTGTTGCTTACCTTATTAGTATTGACAAATGCATCGGCAAACGCATTAATATTTTATATTGCTTCTTACGCCATAGCAACCTTATGCACATTTGGTGGGTTATACTGGGTGATTAAATTCAGAGGAAATGATGCCTTAGATTCCTTTAAAGGGTTAGGAAAAAGTAATCCTATTTTAGCTTTGGCTATGACTATATCTATGCTTTCCTTGGCTGGCATACCACCTGCTGTAGGTTTCTTTGCCAAGTTTTATCTTTTTACAGTCTTGCTAGAAAAAGGCTTTATGCCATTGGTTTTGCTATCGGTATTAGGTTCACTCATTAGTGTTTACTATTATTTTAAAATTATCATTAAAATGTACGGAACAGCCAGTGATGATACTTCTACTTTATACATAAGTATTTTTAACAAAGCAGTACTTATTATCATACTTGTAGCTATCTTAGCCATTGGGATAATGCCAAATTTTTTCTTAGGTATCATTACACAATAGCAAAGTAAATTTAAAATGGATCCGGTAAGTATTTTTCAACATCTTTTAGACCCGGAAAAATTAATCCATACTGGTGGCTTGGTTTTGGTGTTGATGGTAATATTTACCGAAAACGGATTGTTTTTTGGATTCTTTCTTCCAGGAGATACGCTACTATTCACTGCAGGTTTACTTTGTGCCACAGGAAAATTTGATGTGCCTGTTTTTTTACTGGTTTCTTCAGTATGCATAGCCGCCATGCTTGGAAATGGTTTTGGATACTATTTTGGTAAGCGGGTAGGTAGAGGCATTTATGATAGACCCGAATCATTATTATTCAAAAGACGTTATATAGAAGCAGCCGAAATATTCTTCAATAAATATGGAGGCATGGCCTTAGTGATGGGAAGGTTCTTACCCATCATTCGCACATTTGCTCCCATTTTTGCTGGTATTGTGAAGTTTGATTTCAAAAAATTCTTACTCTATAATATTTTTGGAGCTATTCTTTGGGTAGTATCCATGACCCTTTCTGGTTATTATTTAGGAATTTGGTTTCCGTCTTTAAACGAGAATTTGGAATACGTTATTATTGGTATCATTATCATTACTTGGGTACCCGTAATTACAACGTATTTGAGAGCTCAGGCAAAAAAGAATAAAAATATTAGCTAATATATCCCCATAATTCTATTTATATCAAATAGAATTGCCTAATTTTAAAAACTTTTGTAATACCTTTTGTTGCAAAAAATATTATTAGAATTCTATATTCATTAAATAAATGGTTGAAGGTCACTTTTGGTTACTGTTTAATTTAGGAGTACTTACACTCCTTGTTTTAGACCTATTTGTATTTAACAAAAAAACAGAAACGGTTTCTGTAAAAAGTGCATTATGGTGGAGTGCTTTTTGGGTAGGACTTGCAGTCGCTTTCAATATTTTTGTATATTTTTGGAAAGGGCAAGATGCAGCTCTAGAATTTGTGACTGGTTACTTGATTGAAGAATCGTTAAGTGTAGATAATCTTTTCGTATTCATGATTCTATTTAATTATTTTCGTGTGCCTTCAAGTATGCAACGAAAAGTATTGTTTTGGGGAATCATGGGTGCATTGGTACTTCGTGCAGCTTTTATAATAGTAGGGGTTGAGTTGATTGAAAAATTTGAATGGACAATCTACATTTTAGGTGCATTTTTGGTCTATACAGGGGTAAAAATGGCCTTTAATAGCGATAGTGAAATGGAACCCGAAAAAAATCCATTACTTGTATTTATCAATAAATTTATTCCTGTAAGCAAAAGCTACGATAAAGATAAATTTTTTACTCGCATTAATGGGAAATTATTTGCAACCCCATTGTTTGTTGTGGTTATCATCATTGAAACTACAGACATTGTATTTGCGGCCGACTCTATTCCCGCTATCCTTGCTGTAACACGTGATCCTTTTATTGTTTATACTTCCAATGTGTTTGCATTACTAGGTTTACGCTCATTATATTTTGCTTTGGCTGGCATTATGCAACTGTTTCACTATATCCACTATGGATTGTCGTTAATATTATCATTTATAGGGGTGAAACTCTTAATTCAAAAATATTATCATATTGATATGAAAATTGCTTTGTTGGTAGTAGCAGGTATATTAGGTCTATCAGTATTTTTTTCAATCATGTTTCCCAAAAAAGAAGTAAAGGGACTGGAAGAATAGAAAGCATAGTGGGAATAATACTATCAAATTTTGAGAAATTAAAATTTAGTTTATCATTAAAATATTTAATTTATAGTAATTTGTAAAAAAAGATTAAATTAAATATGGTGCTTTAACAAAGTATTTACATGTTTGTTCATATATAACATGATATCTATAGTTACA
>JAAFID010000290.1 GCA_013297765.1 Cytophagales bacterium
ACCCCAGTAAAGGTAGAGGCAATGTCAGAGAAATTTCTCAATGCCCATATAGCTGGCATTATTGGCTTTGAAATCTCTATAGACGAGGTGCAATCTGCTTTCAAACTTTCTCAAAATAGAGATGATCAAAACCACCACAACATAGTGCAGTCGTTGATACAAAAGGGCGATGCCAATTCGGTAGCTGTGGCTGCAGCGATGGAGAAAGAGAGGTTGAGAAAAACTTCTCACTAATTTTATTGTCAAAAAAACAGGAAATATCACTAGGTACTTTTTCGGTCATCGACATAAGTACTTTATTATAAATATTTTATTGAACAAAATAGAATAATGTTTATTCTAATCATGATTTAAAAAAAAGGTAATTTGTTATCCACTTATTTTGTAGCTCATGGGTTCTAGCAGCATGCCGTTTACAGTTTTTGATTCTTTAGAAAAATTAACCGTTACCGACTTCCCGTTTGAAAATGTGGTACGCTCTACTTCAAAATCTTCTGTTAGAAATTCATGATTGGTCATAGAGGTAGTGGCGATTTGGGCAAACCAATCGTCTGCTGGTAGAGAGGCCATAAAAGCTTCTTTCTGATGTTTCCAGTCTGGCTTGTTCCAGCCCCCCATTCTGAACAGTACAAAATATCCCCAAAGGATGTCTTCCAGCCAGGGCTTGGCGGTCATTTTCATATTGGACGGGTCTGTATAGCGGCTGGTCATTACACAATCGTGAAAGACTAGAGGCCATAGCGGTACTGATTCTCCTGCTATTCTTGCATGTCTATTTTCAAAAAAATCCAAATCTTTCACAGCGAAGTCAGCTACCTCTTCACTACCAAAAACTTGTTTTTTAGATTTAAAAAATTTGATTAGCTCTATTTTATTGTTTAAATCGTCCGTTTTGGTGGCTTCATTTCCTTTTTCATAAGATTCATAAAGTTGCACCGCCGATGTGGTGTCTATAAACATCCCACCTGTTTCTAGTTGTTTCAATTGCTCCCAATTGCGTTTGGCATATAGGATACTATCTCTGGAATTCAATATATAAGCCTGTCCGCCTGGCCACATGCCGCCACGCATCAGTTTGCCATTTTTATCCTGATTTATGCCTTTTGGGAAACTCGGATTTTGCTTGTAAATATCTTGGTAATTGTCATGCAACAAAGTGAAATAGTTTGATTCTGTTTTGCAAAGTGCTTTTAATTCTTGTTCTGTACCCAGCAGTGGCTCGGGAGGCCATATATCGGGGTGAGAATAGTCGTAGCCGCCCCTTATCCATCCCCTCAGGTTTATCATTCCCTTTTTAAAACCCCAGTTGGTTTTTATTTCTGTCAATATTTCTTTTACATCTTTGTAGGTAAATACCACATTAGGTTGTGGGTTTTCGCCCTCGGCCTTTGCTTTCGCTAACTGTGCTGAAGTACGTAACTGATTTTCTTGTGTACTGTATTTAGGCTTTGGTATACATTGGTAAAAAGTGACCTGCCTACCGCCAATCATTGATTTTAATTGTGGCGTTTCTTTTATTTTGTCTTCAAGCGATTTCATCAATCCCTTTTTGCTTGCCCACTCACGGTATTTTTTCGCCACGCCTACATATCCGCCATTGGTAAAAGTATATTTCACGGTTCGGCTGGGTGTATATTTGCCCAAAGATTTTTGCCATACAGGCGTTACATTCATCCCAATGTTCATGATGCCAGAATCTTCAAAACCCTCATCGACCACCGCCATATAACCTGTATTTTCTTTTTTTAACCCAGACACAAAACGCATGTTCAAGTGTGCTATCCAGGACTGGTATTTGCGTGCTGTACTTTCCTTGACCAACCTGCCAACACCTTGTGGTAGTAGTAAAAGCTCATTTTCTATAGGTGTGGGAAACATCAAATTGGGGAGTCTTTCATCAATTTCTGTAATGGTGAAACTAATCCATTCTTTTTCCAAAATTGCCTTGCATTTAAAAGTACCTACCGACTTTAACTCTATATTTAAAACTGAAAATACAATGCTATCGCCCACCATTTCACCA
>JAAFID010000003.1 GCA_013297765.1 Cytophagales bacterium
TTTGCCTATCGTTTATACTCCTATTATCCCTTGGAGAACACCAGAATTGAAAGAAACAGCGGAGTATAAGGCAATATTGGTGGATCAAGATAGATGTTTAGTTAAAGACTCTGTATTGGCTATTTTTTATCCTGAAATGGATTTGAAATGGAATAAAAATGCTGCTGTTTGTAAAGAATCTTTAAATAATAGTAAAAAGACAATTAATCTTACCCCAGGATTTGATACGTACACTTGGACTAGGTTGCTTGACAATAAGATTTTCAATAGTGGTTCTAGTTTCACTCCTCCAACTGGGGGAGATTATAAAGTAGAAGTAACCAAAATATTTAATACTAAGAATAAATTTACTTGTTCGGTAAATGATCAAGGCAAGGTGATATTAATTGATAAGTTTTTTAAATTTAAGGATATAGGTGATAGTATTACTTTTTGTAATTTAGGTACTAATTCTTATAAACTTGATTTAGATACTGCAAGAAATGCTCCATACAATGGTAAACAAATAGTTTGGTTTAAAAACGACCTCAATCAAAATATACTAGACTGGTTTCAAAACATCAATTCAGGAGGCGAATTTAAAGCAGTGATTACTGATGTAAATGAATGTATTTTTCAAGATTCTGTATTTGTAAATTATGTAGATAAAATAACGGTAAGTCTTGGTGGCGATACGGTAATAGCTTGTAACAAAGATTTGCCTATTCAAAATTCTTTAACACTTACAGCAAATCCATCGGGCAATTATGATTATACTTGGACTACTGATAATGGGATAGTTATTCCTAAAAACACATTCTCGTTTGAAGTAGTCAAAGCAGGAAGGTACACTCTAGAGGTAGTAGATAAGAAATTTAAGGAATGTAATGGTAAAGCGACTACCTATGCACTTCGTCCATTAGATTCTTTAAATGCTTCTTGGGATGATGGTAGGTTTATTAAATGCGACTATACTGACCTGAAACTATGCGGGCCTGAAAATTTAAGCAGCTACACTTGGTTTAGAAATGATCAAATACTGCCTAATGAAATAGGCAATTGCTTAAATAAATTTAATGATAGTGCTACCTATAGGTTGGAGATGAAGAAGTTTTATACATCCAAACTATTCTGTAAAGGCGATGCACAAGCGAAGGTGATACAGTACAATAAGCAAGAAGTGGGCTTGAATAATGGAGATAGTCCTTTCTGTTTCCCACACGACACCACAGCCATCATAAGAGCCAAAAGAGGTTTTGTGAAGTACGAATGGACACCCAATGTTTCTACAGACAGTGTTTTTAGGCCTAAAACCCCTGGAAAATATTCCTTAAAAGCCTATAACAAAGATGGCTGTATTGGCGAAGGATTTACTAATGTTGAATTCGTACCGCAAATAAAACTAAACATTTCAGGCAAACCAGAAGTAGTTTGTTGGTATTCTGATTATGAAATTAGGCCTGGGGGTGGTTTTGGGAAGTACGAATGGTTTGGTACTGATACCAAATTAGGATTGCTTGACTCGATTTATAAACCAACTAAAACTGGTAAATATAAAGTTATAGTTACGACCCAAAAAGGCAACTGCAAAGATTCTGCTACCGCAGATGTAGAGTATATCAATAAATTCAATATTGATATAGGTCCTGCAAAAGAAGTTTGTAATGATGATACCGTTGTTTTTGAAATAGATACTACCTTTGTTAAATACGATTCTTATGCTTGGTATTATGATACTCAATCTAATTTAGTAGGTAGTAAAAGTATCTATTCGCCGCCTATACCTGTTATTCCCAAAAATAGTTTGTCGGTACAGTTTAATGTCATAGGAAGGGCAGAAATAAGAACCTGTTATGCATTCGATGAAAAGCCAGTAATTTATTTTAGAAACGACTCTGTAGTGGGATTGGACACCATTGCTTGTATTAATAAATTTGTAACATTCAACCCTGGCCCAGGCTTTTATACTTACAAATGGAAGTATTATGAAGATGAACTTGTCCAATATGGGGATAGTACTGATAATATTACAATAAACAAGGCAGGAGATTACCGAGTAGATTTGACAAGTAGGTGCGGAGGGTCTTCTTTTCCGTATTATTTAAGGAATTTTGAGGAGATTAAACTTGATTTGGGCAATGATAGGTCTTTTTGTGTGAATGAACCTTATTATATACTCAATTTGAGTGATTCTGCTGCAAACAAAGCTTATACTTACACTTGGAGAGATTTGGAAAATAAAAACCAAATTATTGCAAGCAATGTTAAAAATAGTAGATATGACATAAGAACACAAGTGTTTGTATCGCTGGAAGCCGTAGATATAAACAATTGTATTAAAACTGACACGGTTGCTATTGCTACCAACGACGATTGTTTCTTGATTCCCAATTTATTCACGCCTGGCGAGAAAGATAAATATAACCGTACTTTTCAGATTAGGGGTATGTATCCTGGAGAATGGGCAGTAGAAATATACAATCGCTGGGGAGATAGAGTGTATATGAATGAAAATTACAACAATGAATGGGGCGGGGAAAATGTCAGCGATGGCGTTTATTTCTATTCGTTGCGCAATAAAAAAAGAAATAAAGAGTATAAAGGCTGGGTGCAGGTAGTAAATAACAATTGACCTTTCTGTGTTACCAATATTGAAAACACTAATTCATTTTTGAGTTGGTGTTTTCTTTTTTTATAGCCTATTTCAAAAAAATGCAATGATTGGAATCGATGAAAAAATTAAAATTAGAAGAATTGAATAGAATTTCGGATTCAGAATTTAAAGAAGCAGTTAAACATCAATTTGTATTGGTGCTAGATAGCGTGCGAAGCCTTAATAATGTAGGCTCGGTGTTTAGAACTGCTGATGCTTTTCTTGCCGAAAAGATATATTTGTGTGGCATAACTGGTACACCACCACACCGAGATATTCATAAAACTGCCCTTGGTGCGACAGATACTGTGGCTTGGGAACATAGAGAAGACATAGCCAGTTTACTGCAAGAATTGAAAGACAATCATTACCAGATTATAGCCTTAGAGCAAACAAATCAAAGTGTACTACTGCATCAGTTTAACCCCAATATGGATACTAAATATGCTTTCGTATTGGGCAATGAGGTAGATGGGGTAAGTGACGAGGCTTTAGCATTGACAGATATATCTATTGAAATACCTCAGTTTGGCACCAAACATTCGTTGAATGTAAGCGTAGCCACAGGAATATTGGTTTGGGATTATATTTCCAAAATTGAGGTGTAGGCAAAGGAATGATTTGTAATTTGATTGTAGGTTTAAATAGGTAGAAAGATGCTCATTATATATCTTTATATTTTATAATATATTAAAAATGGAAATAGAATTATGGATTGGCTTTGGGATAATTATTTTTATCATCTTAAAGCAGTTTAGTTCCTTAAATAGTAGAATAGACGACTTGCAAAATAAGTTGTTTTTTCTAACAAGCGAAATAAAGAAACTCACGACTACAGCTATACAACCCAAAGTGGCAGAACCCTTAAAACCAGAGGTAGTAGTAGTAAAACCAGAAATTTTAGAAGAAGAACCGAGTCCAGTAAACTTTTTTGAGATACCCATTCAAATTGTTTCTGAACCTGAAATAAAATCTGAAATAGAAGCTGTAGCCTCCGTTATAGATTTGCCTCATGAAGTAGTTGAAATTAAGGAAGCTAAAATAGAAGCTCAAGCTGAGAAAATTACTCCCAAACCTGTAACAAAGCCCACTTTTTTTGAGCGAAATCCTGATTTAGAAAAATTTATAGGAGAGAATTTAATCAATAAAATAGGTATTGCTATTCTGGTTTTGGGAATAGGTTTTTTTGTAAAGTTTGCCATAGACCAAAACTGGATTACGGAAATAGGTCGGGTTGCTATTGGATTAGCATCAGGAGGTATTTTGATTGGTATAGCACATTATCTACGTAAGTCATTCACAGCATTCAGCTCGGTGTTGGTGGGCGGGGGCATAGCCGTGTTTTATTTTACTATAGCTCTGGCTTTTAGAGAATACGGCATATTTTCGCAAACTACGGCATTTGTGATTATGGTGTTTATAACCCTTTTTGCTGTATTGATTTCTATTCTATATAACAGACAAGAACTTGCTGTATTGGCTATTTTAGGTGGCTTCATTGCTCCATTTCTACTAACAACAGGTTCTGGCAATTACATAGTTTTGTTTACCTACGTTTGCATTCTTATATCGGGAATGTTGGTGCTGGCTTACTTTAAAAAGTGGCTTATAGTAAATGGTGTGAGCTACGTATTTACGATTGTTATTTATACTACTTGGTTATCTACCAAAGTATTGGGTGTTGTAAAAGCACCATATTTGGGTGCTTTATCTTTTGCAACCATATTTTATTTTATATTTTTTCTCATGAATATTGCCAACAATATCAAAGAAAATAAAAAGTTTATTGCCTTTGATATCAGTATTTTACTTAGCAATACATTTCTATATTTTAGTGCTGGTCTTTGGACCTTACATTACATAAATGGAGGTATTTATCAGGGATTATTTACTGGTCTTATAGCAATTTTTAACCTTACTTTCACTTATATATTGTTTAAGAATACAAAAGTTGATACCAATCTTTTGTATTTATTAATAGGTATAGTACTGACATTTATAAGTTTGGCAGCACCCATTCAACTAGAAGGAAACTACATTACACTGTTTTGGGCTGTTGAAGCAGTGTTGTTATTATGGTTGTATCAAAAAACTAGTATTGAAATATTTAAGTATTCCTCTATCATCGTAAATCTTTTAATGCTAATTAGTTTAAGTATAGACTGGCATCATACCTATAGCTTGAATACCACAATGGTCGTGCTGTTTAACAAAGGATTTGTAACAGGTGCAGTGGCAGTTGGTACATTAATGCTGTCCATTTTGTTGCTTAAAAAAGAAGTAAAGCCATTGATGCCAGATATTTCTATAAGTTTTTATGCCAATATTCTTAAAGTAATTGCTGTTGTTTCCTTGTACTTTGTTTTTTGTTTTGAACTTTATTACCAATTGAATACTAGAATTGGTATTTATGAAATTACCCAATTATATACAGGTATTTACAATTATTCTTTTTTATTATTTTTACTCCTAGCCCTTGTCAGATTTTTGCCACAATACCGTATTGGATATTTGCCATTGTTAATTGTTGTGCTATATGTAAGTTATCTTTCACACTACCAATACATTATAAAAGAAATCAGGAACGAATATTTGTTGAATAATTCTTATTCAATACTTATTTATTTATCTCATTACCTATTGATTATTTTGTTGTTAATTTCTGTTAGTAGTATTTTTAGGAACTTGGCTAAGCTATATGATAAGAAATCAAAAGTGTTCAATTTTAGTTTATGGGTATTTTGTTATTTATTAATTTATGTAGCAAGTGTAGAACTGGAAAATATACTTGTAATGTTAAATTATAATTCTGTAAATAATATTGAATCAATTATTCACACCACTTACAAAATTGGTTTCCCCATATTGTGGGGATTGTGTGCCTTAATCATAATGGTGATAGGTATGAGGAGTAAAATTAAAATGCTGAGAATAATTGCACTGAGCCTATTTGCGATTACTCTTTTGAAATTATTTATTTTTGATATTGGGGAAATGTCAGAAGGGGGTAAAATAGGGGCGTTTATTTCGCTGGGGATAATTTTACTTTTAATTTCATTTTTGTATCAAAAATTAAAACAACTTATTATAGAAGATGATAGTACTAAAAAAGATTAAATTATACATTTTCTTGTTTTTGGTTTTAGGTCAATGGGATAGTTACTCGCAGGGATATGCTAGCAGAGCAAATTTGTCTAAAATTGATAAAGATGGATTTTACAGCATAGTACTAAGTCCCGGCATCACCTCGCAGCTCCAAGATAATAATGCAGATGTAAGAATTTTAAATTCTAAGAATATCGAAGTGCCTTATATTATAGCCAATGAGGAGGCAATGTACCATTCCACAGCTTTTGTGGATTATCCTATTGTTGAGAAAAAAAAAGTGCCCAATTGCTGTACTTTCATTACCATTGAAAACCATGATAAGAAGTCTATAAACAATCTAAGTGTAGAAGTTAAAAATTCTGATGCTATTAAGTTTTCTGAATTATTGGGCAGCGATGACGCTAAAGATTGGTATGGAATAAAAAGCACCTATGTATTTACCAATGAATCATCAACATCCAGTACTAGTAACATTAATGTAGTAAACTTTGCACTAAACAATTATAAATATTTCAAAATCCAATTTTCAGATTCTGCCGAAGCCCCTATTAATATTGTGCGAGTGGGCTATTTCAACACTAAAGTAGCTCAAGGGAAGTTTATAGAAATATCTCATCCAACTATCGTTCAAAAAGATAGTACTGCGAATCATAAAAGCTATGTAAAAATACTTCTTGATGAATCTCACAGAATAGATAGAATAGATTTTGGCATTATTGGTTCTAAATTTTATGCAAGAGATGCAGAGTTGGCATATTTGACTGAAAACAAATTGCATAAAAAATATTTTACTCCAATCACCTATTTAAAATTATTGTCCAACAAAGCTAATTCCTTCAACTTACCTAGTACTATCAAACAAAAGGAATTGTATTTAATCATAAACAATGACGATAATATTCCACTAAAAATAACATCTGTAAAAGCTTACCAACTAACCCATTATTTAAAAGCATATTTGACCAAAGAGGAAACTTACAGCATTGTATTTAATAATAAAAATTCAAAGTTGCCGATTTACGATTTACAATATTTTATGGATAGCATACCTGGCATATTGCCCGATGTGAAGGTTGGTGCTATTTCTTCGATTATCCATTTGGATTCTAATGTGGAGGTGGTAAAATGGTACGAAAACAAAGTTTTTATATGGATAGTATTGACCTTGGTAATTGCAGTTATGGCGTATATGGTTTATAGTATGATGCGTCAGATGGAAAAGAGGCAGTAGGCTAAACCATCCTATTTGTCTTTTTTAAGTTTTATGGTTATTCCAGTTCTGTTATAAAATGCATATTCTTTATAAAATTCGTTGTTGGAAATTCGAGAATGTAGTGGAATTGTAAACATAGTGAAGATACCTATACGCCCTATTGGGAAACCAAAATATAGAGGAATTGACAATTGGATAAGGGAATAAAAATTATTTTGATAAAATTTTACTTCTTGTCCATAGACGCTCGTCTGGATAGGGGTAGGGTTGTAGGTCGATGATTTAATTAAATAGCCCATATTAAAACCTAGCCCAAATTCAAAACACTTATATGTTCTTAATAGCAAAGGAGTCAATTCTAGGTATTGATTGATTTCGTATACTTTCTTAATTGTTTGAAGCTCTTGCCCAGACTCGTTAATTACAGTAATTTGATTGTCAATTGTAGAATTGTAATTAGAATAATTTAAAAGTGCTTTTATTTTATATTTTTCTTTAAAAACATAATCAGTAAATAAACCCAAACTTAGACCTAAGAAAGGTTTATGGGTAAAGGTTAATCTATTTTCACTGGTTTTTGATTCTAGAATTGAATTGCCTGTTAATGCAATATTGAATCCTAGATTTAGCTGTGCGTCAGATTTTGTATAAATAATTGACAATAGGAATACAAAAATTAATTTTTTCATATTAAACTATATTAGTTATTGTTGAATTAGATAAAAAACCTCTGATTTTCCATTTACTTCTATCGTACAAAGAATTTTTTGAGGCTTGCTATAAGGCACAGATAAATTAAAGCTGTTTTGACCTGAAATAAGCGATTGAGTTAAATTAATTTCCTTTTTACCATCAAATTCTCCCTGCAGTTTCAAATTCATTTTTCCAGCAACATTACTCTCTATTGCAATGACTAATATATCCTTAAATGGATTAGGAAAGGCTACATAATTTATTGACTTAGGTTTTGGTTCGGTAGTAGAACAACCATAAAGAAATATTGCTAATAAAATGGAAAGATAAAATGTTGGCTTTAAAGTCATACAAAATTGATTGATAGGAAAATTAAATGATAAAAAACAAATTCCTTCCATTGCACAAATCAAGAATGGAAGGAATCGGATAAATATACCTATAACCCTGTTGCCAAGGTTTTTTCGCCTCTTTCTTTTACTAACTGTTGGCGTACTTTATTTTCTCTATAAAATGCTAAGGGGTCAATTGCTACACCTGCTATTTTTCTAGCTTCGGCAAGCAAAGGACGTACATCTGTACGATAGGCATTTTGCAATATTTCTTGTGCAGTAACCACATCATTATTGGTCTGTGCTAGTTCCAGAGCTTTGCGGTCGATAATCAAAGCTTGGGCATACGCCAACATGATGGCATCTACCGATTGTAGCAAGTCTTCTAAAGGGTCTTTGATGTTGTGACTCGCATCTATCATCCAGCCTAGGTCTGGATTTTTAACTTCGCTGCTCGTCATGCCATCTACCAGTTCATTGAATATCAAAAACAATTGATAGGGTTTGATAGAGCCTACTGTCAAATCATCGTCGCTGTATTTAGAATCGTTGAAGTGAAAACCTCCCAGCTTGCCTTCCATCATTAGCCTTGAGACAATTTGCTCTATATTGGCATTTGGCAAGTGGTGACCTAAATCTACCAGGCAACTTGCTTTGGTACCCAATTTCTGTGCAAACAAAAGTGAACTGCCCCAGTCAGAAACTACACTAGAGTAGAATGCTGGCTCGTAGGCTTTGTGCTCAGTAAAAATTGACCAGTCGCTAGGCAATGCGGCGTAGATTTCTTGTAACGACTCTAGGGTTCTTTCAAATGCTCTTCTGAAATGCTGCTGTCCGGGAAACGAAGAACCATCGGCTAGCCAAACGGTCAATGATTTTGAACCCACATTTACACCATGTTTTATTACCTCTATATTATGGTCTATGGCTTGCTTTCTTGTCGCTCTGTCGGTATTGCTTAGTGAGCCAAATTTGTAAGAATGTTTTTGGTCTTTTTGGTCTTGAAAGGTATTGGAGTTTACTGCATCGAATTTCAACCCAAAAGAAGCTGCCAATGACTTGATTTTGTTAGCATCTGTTGGAATATCCCACGGGATGTGTAGCGATATAGCACCACTAGAACCGTTAAGTGCATGCAGCAAACCTACATCTTCTATTTTTTGCTCAAGGGTACTTGGTTCACCACCACCTGGGAAACGGCCAAATCTAGTACCGCCAGTTCCCAATGCCCAGCTAGGTATTGCTACTTGAAATGCGGCAATATCGGTCAATATTTTAGATACATTTTTACCTTCTTCAGCTAGAATGGAGGAAAGGTTATCGTATTTTTTTTGATGTATTTTTAAGGCTTTGTCGTTGTGCTGTTCAATGCTTTTTTTGTCAATAATCATAGGACGTTTTTATATTTTAGGGAATAGTGAAATTACAATTTTCTTATTTTGATATTTTTGTACCATACTTGGTCGCCATGATCTTGAAGGGCTATGTGACCATTGGCATATTTTCCAAAACCTTTCCAACCATTAAATTTGCTATCGGCAACCATCTTGTCCCATTCTGGCGAGCCTTGAACAAATGAAACTACTTTAACACCATTGAGATAAAATTCTACATTGTTCTTTAATTTTTTTATCAATACTTGGTTGAACTCTACACCTGGTTTTTTCAACTTTTTATTTTTTGCAGTAATCATGTCGTAAAGGCTGCCCGCTTGATGGTTGCCATCTTTGCCAGCTTTTGCATCTGCGTGTTTTTCATCGTCCAGTACTTGCATTTCTGGACCAGTTTCATAGGTATTGTTGTAATCAGTGCCCTCTACCACGCCCCAAAAAATTCCGCTATTTCCACCTTGAGCAATTTTCCACTCTAATTTTAATTCAAAATTTTCAAATTCCTCATTTGTCATTACATCACCAGCTCCACCTTTGCTAAGGTGCAATGTACCTTTCTCCACTATCCAAGCTTTACCTACTGTATCTTTTTTGTAGCCTTTCCAGCCAGCCAATGATTTTCCGTCAAATAGCAATTTCCAACCAGCTTTCTTTTCGGCAACCGAAAGAGTATTGTCTGCACTAGATTTTTGAGCAAAAGTTTTAGTGTTGCAGTAGCTAACGATGGCTATGGTAGCCAGTAAAATTGATTTTTTAAACATAGTTTCTTTTAGTTAATTGGGGTAAAATAATTTTTAGGGTTTTGCAAAATTAACCAAGATTAAACGTTATGAAAATTTATATTGAAAAATGATTTTTAATATAAAAAATAGGAGTGGAATAGGTACAAGCAAAGATTAGTTTTTTAACTTTGGAAATGTTTTAATAAATCAAAATCAATCATGGAAGTAAGCGAATCACAAAAGCATCAGAAAAAAGCATCATACAAATATGTCAATTATTTATGGGACGAGGAGAAGGCGAAAAGTTTTGGCAATGATGAAGTAGGTTTATTTATTTATAGGTCTAATTTATTGGGAGCAGATTTAAGATTGACCAACTATGCAGGCGGCAATACCAGTTGCAAAATCAAAGACAAAGACCCATTGACAGGGCAGTTGGTAGATGTGATGTGGGTAAAAGGTTCTGGTGGCGATATAGGAACATTGAAAAAAAGTGGCTGTGCGGCATTGTATTTAGAGCGTTTGCACAATCTTAAAAAAATATACAGAGGCTTACAGTTTGAAGACGAAATGGTAGAATTATTCAACCATTGCATCTACGACCTTGGGTCAAAAGCCCCATCAATTGATACACCATTACATGCTTTTTTACCCTTTGCACATGTAGATCACTTGCACCCTGATGCACTGATAGCTATAGCTGCAGCAAAAGATGGAGAAAAAATTACCAAAGAATTGTTTGAAGGAAAATTAGCTTGGGTAGGCTGGCAAAAACCAGGCTTTGATTTGGGTTTACAACTAGAAAAAGCACTGGCCGAAAATCCGGGAATTACAGGGATTGTACTGGGTGGTCACGGCTTGTTTACATGGGGCGATACTTCTTACGAATCTTATATCAATACATTGAATACCATAGAAAAAGCATCCGAATATTTGGAGGCAAACTATGGTAAAAAAAGAGCAGTATTTGGCGGTGTAAAATTGCAATCATTAGATGCAGATAAACGTAAAGAGCAAGCTAGTCAATTGTTGCCAACGCTACGTGGATTGGCTTCTTCATACAATAGAATGATTGGTCATTTTACAGACGATGCTCGTGTGCTAGAATTTATCAATAGCCATGATTTAGCGGTACTAGGACCCAAAGGAACAAGCTGCCCAGATCACTTTTTAAGAACCAAAATTAGTCCACTTATATTGGACATTGCTCCAGATGCCGATGTTAATTCTCCAGAAGTATTAGAAAAATTAAACAAGCAGTTTGCTACCTACCGTGAGGGCTACAAAGCCTATTACGACAGATGCAAGCATGACAATAGCCCTGCCATGCGTGACCCTAATCCTGTGATTATATTATATCCTGGTGTGGGAATGTTTGCCTTCTCAAAAGACAAACAAACTACACGAGTATCTAGCGAATTTTACATCAACGCAATCAATGTAATGAAAGGTGCAGAGGCCATCTCTACTTACCAAGGATTGCCAGAGCAAGAAGCATTCAATATTGAATATTGGTTGCTAGAAGAAGCCAAATTGCAAAGAATGCCCAAGGAAAAACCATTGTCTAGAAAAATAGCCATTATTACGGGTGCTGGCGGTGGCATAGGCAAAGCCATTGCTAAGAAGTTAGCAGACGAAGGTGCAGTAGTGGTCTTGACTGACCTTAACCCTCAGTTTTTGGAAGAAGCAAAAGTTGAATTTGAAAAATTATATACCAAAGATGGCGTTGCAACCGCTATACTAGATGTTACCAAGGGTGATCAAATAACTGAAGCATTTAAAACAGCAACCCTTGCTTTTGGTGGGGTGGACATAGTGGTAAACTGTGCAGGTCTTGCCATTTCCAAGCCACTAGACGAAACCACAGAACAAGACTGGGATTTGTTGCAAAATGTATTGGTAAAAGCCCAATTCCAAATGAGCAAAGCTGGTGTTGCAGTAATGAGAAAGCAAAAATTAGGTGGCGACATCAGCAATATTGCTAGTAAAAACGGATTGGTTTCTGGACCAAATAATGTTGCGTACGGAACGTCAAAAGCGGCACAAATTCACATGAGTCGCTTGCTCGCAGCAGAATTAGGCAAAGATAAAATTCGTGTAAACGTAGTAAATCCAGATGCTGTAATAGGCGGAAGCAAAATATGGGAAGGTGCCTGGGCCGAAGGTCGTGCAAAAGCCTACAATATTACGGTGGCAGAATTGCCAGCATATTACGCTTCTCGTACGTTGCTGAACGAAATCATTTCGGCAGAGGATATTGCCAATGGTGTATTTGCTTTTGTTGGTGGACACCTGAGCAAATCTACTGGTAACATCATGAACGTAGATGGTGGTGTAGCTGCAAGTTTTGTAAGGTAAAAAGTTATTTTAATTTCATTTAAAAAAGTGCTCAGGTATTCTTGAGCACTTTTTTTATGAATTAAGTTTTAAGCTACAGTTTGGTATTTCTGCACAAAGTCTTTATCTTATTAACTCATTATTCCGAAAAAAACATGAGAAAATCTACCACGGTTACTTGCCTAATTTTTTTTACAGCTATTATTTCCTCCATTGCTCAAACCATTACTGTGAGTAGCAATGCAGATACTGGAGCCAATACTTTAAGGGCAGCAATTGCTACCGCTAAAAATAATGAAACGATAGTTTTTGCAAGTAGCCTAGCCAACCAAACCATTACTTTGGCTTCGACGTTGGAAATTCCCGTTGGGAAAAATCTTACGGTAGATGGGGCAGCTGCGACGGGCTTAACCCTGAGTGGTAACAATGCAATCAGAATTTTTTTACTGAAATCAAACATGGTAACCCCTACAAGCCTTACGCTGAAAAATTTGACTTTAACCAAAGGCTTTACCATAGAAAATGGCGGCGTTTTTAAAGCAGAACATAAAGGAATTTTGATTGCTGAAAAATGTGTCTTTACGCTCAACAATGCAAGGCAAGGTGGAAGTGCTATCTACGGGGCTTACGATGGAACTTGTACCATAAAAGATTGCAAATTTGACAACAATATTTCTATTGCAGACAATACCGAACGGGGTTCTACAGTAATGATATTTGGTCCGGGTGCTAGTTCTGTGCAGCGTTGCGATTTTACAAACAACAAAGGAATCAATGGTGCAGCAATCAATGGGCTAAACTCTGGCTTGCTAATTGAAGATTGTAATTTTATTAAAAATGTTACCAGCGATGCCAAATTTGATACTGGCAAGGAAAACGATTTCTTGAGAGGGTATGGCGGAGCCATCTACCTAGACAGAGCCACAGCAGGACCACCCAGCACAGCACTCGGTAGCTTTGTGGCGAGAAGGTGCAAATTTGAAGGTAACATAGGCCAATCAGATGGTGGGGCGATGTATTTATATACTGACGAAACTGATAATGTATTAATAGAAGATTGTTATTTTGACAACAACCAAGCGAAAAAACTCACTGCCACCAATGGGGGAGGTGGAGGAGCAATAGAACAAATGAACATTGCCAAAAACAAAGGCTTTGTAGTGAAAAACTGTACTTTCTCTAACAATTCAGCAGCAGTCAATGGTGGAGCCATAAGAGCAGATTGGGCAGATACTCAAATTTCAAACTGTACTTTTTACAACAACAAAGCCCTAGAAACTAAGTTAGATGGTTGGGCAGCGAATGGTGGTGCACTGGTTACTTACTTTATGAAAAAATCTGTAGTTGAACTTACAAACTGTACCTTTGCCAATAACTATGCGGGTTGGGTAGGCGGAGCGGTTGCTTCTGATACAACAATTACAAAAATCAAAAATTGTATTTTCTTTCAAAACACTGCTGGCAATGGTACCAACAACTGGAAAATACAGCAACACTCATCGGATGAATTTGTAGATTTAGGAAACAACATTCAGTTTCCTGCAAAGTTTACCAATAACTTTAATGATTTTAATGTGTCAAAAACCGTAAAAATTATTGACCCTAAGCTAGGTGCAATTTCAGACAATGGTGGTATTTCACTCACCATGCCTTTGCTAGCTGGTAGTCCCGCAATTGATGCAGGAAGCGGTTGCAGTGCACTAGACCAGCGAGGAGCACCGAGAGTAGGCAATTGTGATATTGGTGCTGTTGAATTTGGCAGTGTACTTGCTGCAGTAGAAGGTTATAACTTAACCGAAAATTCATGGAAAGTATTTCCCAACCCATCTTCAGGTTTTGACTATGTAAATATTGCTAAACCTAATACTGTTTTTGAAAATCCTTGCTTAGTATCTGTTACAGATATGCATGGCAAAATTTATAACCAAGAGTATACTGAATCGCAAAATGAAATAAAGGTGTTGATAGTAACTTTGCCAAATGGTATTTATAATATTTCCGTAACCAACGAGGCAACGTTATTTCAATCCAAGTTGATTAAGTTGAAATAAAGAACAACCTTACTCAAAATGCAAAAACAAAGAAACCGTATGCGTACTTAGTCTATCAAGGCTTTTACTGTAAATATTGTTGTCTTTGTTTAGCATATTAAGCAGTCCATGGGAAAATCTAATTTCAGGTGAGAACTTAAAGAGAGGGTAATAAATGTCTAATCCAAAGCCATAATCTATAGAAAGGTCAAAATTACTGGCTCGCAGTTCGGTGTCTTTCTTTTCTTTTTTCTTTGCACCTGCTTCTACAGCAGCCTTCAAGCCACCAATCATGTACATTCTAAAATTGCCTCTACGTTGCGATTTGTATTTGCACATGAGTGGAATTTCTATAAAAGTAGATTCAGTAGTTTGGGTGGAGGTGAATTTATTTTTAAATATATAATTTACATCTCGTTGGTAAAAGGCAACAGTAGGCAGCAAACGCAAATCAAAAAATTCGGCGAGTTTTAGGTTTAAAATAAAGCCCAAAGAAAAGCCAGAAGTACGTGTACCTGTGATGGAAACCACCGAATCGGCAGCATTGGAGAGGTAATAATTAGAAACGGTAGGTTTGAACCTAGTGGAATTTACTGCCAGCGTAAAGCCATAATGCAACCTACGATCATCGTAATAGGGCAAGTTTTTGCTTGACCATTTGCTGTCTTTTTCCTTGAACGTTGCATCTTGTGCTTTTACCACAAAGCAAGATAGCAATAGGCAGCAGAGGTATATTACTTTTTGCAAATGTAAAGCGTACTTACGCCAAAAGTTAATTTTTTGCATTGAACAGAATTAAATCCAACTGATTTTAGAATTGAAACAAACTCCTCGCCATAAGGAAAAACGTTTACAGACTCGGGCAAATAAGAATATGCACGATGATCTTTAGAAACCAATCTTCCAAATAAGGGTAGTATGTTTTTAAAATATATGTTATAAATCCAACTAAATGGAAAACTTTCAGGTTTTGAGAACTCAAGCACCATAAGCGTTCCACCACTTTTTAAAACTCGGTGCATGTTTTGCAAACCCATAGTCAAGTGCTCAAAATTGCGTACCCCAAATGCAACGATGACTGCGTCGAAAAAATTATCTGCAAATTGTAAATTTTCAGAATCGCCAGCAAAAAGCTCTATTTTATTTTCCAGCTTAGCCTTCACAATTTTTTTTCTACCTACAGCCAGCATCCCCTCTGATATATCTACACCTATCACCTTATCTGGATTTGCATTTAATGCCTCAAAAGCAAAATCGGCAGTACCAGTTGCTACATCCAGTATTAGTTTGGGGTTTTCTTTTTTTAGAATCCTAATGGCTTTTTTCCTCCATAGCTTGTCTATTCCTAGGCTTAAGAAGTGATTCAAGAAATCGTAGCGTGCCGAAATATTATTAAACATATCTGCCACCTGTTCCTTTTTGTTGGTAGCATCTTGTTGGTATGGAAGTACAGTTTTTGACAACGGTGTAGAAGTTATATTTTACGAAGGTAATAAAAAAGCGTGACAGTAGGGAAGGAGAGAAGCATTGCTTTAGCATAAAAATAGCCAATGCAATCGCTGTTGCATTGGCTATAAATCATCTTTTTTTAACAATTAATGTGCTGCCAAGTATTCTGCCACACCTTCACGAGTTGCACTCATGGCTTCTTTACCTTCTACCCAGTTTGCAGGGCATACTTCACCGTGTTCTTCATTGTGAATCAAAGCATCTAAAATTCTTAAAGCTTCGTCGATACTGCGGCCTAGAGGCAAGTCGTTTACATATTCATGGCGAACTACTCCATTTTTATCAATCAAAAAAGTAGCACGAAATGCAATGGGATTACCCGAAAATATAGTCATCCCTTCTTCATTGTATTCAAATTCTCCGCCCAAAATACCGTAGTTTATGGAAATAGTTTTGCTGGTGTCGGCTACCATTGGGTAGGTTACGCCTTCTATACCGCCCTTATTTTTTGGGGTAGATAGCCAAGCTAAATGGGAATTTTCGGTATCGGTAGAGCAACCTACTACGGCACAATCTCTTTTTTCAAACTCAGCCAACTTTGCTTGAAAGGCCAATATTTCTGTAGGGCAAACGAATGTAAAATCTTTAGGATAGAAATAAAACATTACATATTTTTTTCCTAGATATTGGGCAAGTGAAAAATCTTCTACTATCTCTTCGCCGTTGATAACTGCGGCCGCTACAAATTTTGGTGCTTTTTTTCCTACTAGTGTCATGTTGTTTTTTTGTTTGGTGTAAAAATTTATTGAATTGAAATTGCTTTTTTTAAGTCCAGCCGTTCGCCATTAATTTGCAGGCGAATGTCAGTAATCTTTAAGTTTTTTATTTTTTTATTTTTAAAATATGCTTCTAAAATCTGATCGAGTTCGTGGTCTTCGTAATCTAATATTTCATTGGTATTGGTGCAATAAATATGGTTGTGATTGTCCACATTGGCATCGTACCTATAGCTACCCTCGTCTGATTTTACTTTGGCAATAAGGTTTACCGCAACAAGATGGTCAAGTGTTTTATACAGCGTACCTGTAGAAATACTAGGATTTGCTGGGGCAATGGTTTCAAATATTTTTTCTGCGGTAGGGTGGTCGCACATCTGCATCAGTGCCGCATATATCACTATGCGTTGGTGCGTTGCTTTGAGCCCCGCAGCAATTATTTTTTCTTTAATTTCGCTATGTGATATTTTAATGACCATATCCTAATTAGGAATAATTACTATTTAGTAATATATCTCAAATATATGTTTTCAAGTTTAGAATTAAAAATTAATTTGAAAAAAATTATCTCATTTAATCAACCTTGCTACTGTTAATATATTTGCAATAGATGATGGACACATAACTCATCTATCTTTACATCGTAACAGACCTACGCAGCCGAATTTTAGAATATGAATAATCAACATCACCGAATCACTACCCTTGTAGATGGCGTATTTGCTATCGTTATGACTCTTTTGGTTTTTGATTTTAAGATTCCGCATCTTTCCGAGGCCAAGGTAGATACGCTGATTACAGCAAAGCTATGGTTGCTATGGCCACGTTTTATCAGCTATGTATTGAGTTGTGTGGTGCTAGGTATTTTTTGGATTTACCACCACAATCAATTTCGCTTCATAGTGAAAGTAGATAGAAACCTTTTATGGATTAATATCTTATTCATCATTGCGGTAGCATTTGTACCATTCTCGGCAGCGTTAATAGGCGAATATGCCAGTCACAAAGCAGCAATAGTGGTTTATGGTATTAACCTTATTGCTATAGGTCAAGTGCTGTACTTGCATTGGCGATATGCCACTGGTCAATATCGATTGGTACGCAAAGAACTTTCGGAAGAAATTATCAAGAATGTGAACAATAGAATTATGGGGGCAAATATTTTTTATGGTGTGGCGGTAGTGGTTTCTTTTTTTGCTCCAGCCATTAGTTTACTTATTTATATACTAGTGCCACTTTATCATGTGCGACCTACTAAATACAAGCATTTGGCAGGGGAAGAGAAAAATGGATAGTACACATTTTATCTACTCCGCTCATTTTTTTAGTAACTGTTTGGGGTAATTTTTAGCATGTACTTTTAAACCAATTAGAGGCAAATCATACATGGCTACCGCACCAAGTTGAATTAGTCGAAAACTCACAACTCGAAACTAAATTTATAACTACCTACACAATGTTCTGCATAAATAAATGATTTTTATAGGTTTGTATAAAAATACCTTATTTTGTAGTGTTTATTAAACTTTTACTTTCGTTTCGACAAACCTAAGTGAAGGATTTAAGACAAAACCATACAATCTGCAACAAGATATTCAAAGTTTTTGTACTTAGTTTTTACAAATATCAGCATCTATTTTTTAAAAATCTTAAAAGTTTTATTATCTGCATTGATGTAGTAAATGCCAGATGGCTCGGCTTTTACATCAATTTCTTTGCCTCTACCCTTTAGTTTTGAATTGCCATAAGCGTCTAATATTTCATAATCTGAATCACGGGTTAAAAAGATTTTATCGCTTACTCTTTTTGGGTAAAAATCTACAGGTGGCAAAGTAGAATTAAATTCGCCTACTTGAGAATAAAATACTTGTCCATCTCCTTCTACATACTTGATTCTAAATTTGTTGATTCCTGAGTTGTGATAAACTGGGATTTCATAATTGCACATAATCGCCGATTCTTTGCCCTTTATTTCTTTGATTACCGACCATGAATTATTTACAAAATGCTCTACTATCATTTTACCATTAGGTTTTTCGCCCTTTGTAGCCCACGTAAGGTGCTCGCTAGTAACAGTAACTGAGTTAAAGTTGAAACTACTGGTAGATTTCAGTACTTGTGGATTGAGAATTTTAGGCTTGCAATCTTCTTTATGTACTATTTTGATTGCAATAGGATCGTGCAATTTATGGTGCGAAAGGTCAATTTCATAGGCACTAGATAGAATGTTGGAATATACTCTAGTATTATTCACAAAAACTTCTATAGTACAAAAATCTTTATTGCCACCGCCTGAAAATGGATTTTGAACATAAATGTTTTTTCCTTGGTAAACACCCGATAGTACAATTTCTGCCGCATGCAACCATGTGCTACAGAATATTGTGAAAAGAATTAAAAACCTATATTTCATAAAAACTTATTTATATTCAATCTCTAGTGTGGTATAAAATTGAAGATATTTTAAAGTGTGTGTGTAATTATATACAATTAAAACTTGGATAATATCAAAAATCAATATTTTTTGAATATTTTACAAGCAGTTGTTACAAATATGATAAAGTTAGTTCAATAGAGTAGCCATAAATCAGGAAATATTTTATAGGTGAAAATAAAAATAACGAAATTCATCGTGTGTAGATTGCTAAATTTGCCATTCATTATGCTTTAAACCCATATCGAAAAAGGATGAAAAAAACAGGATTCGTATTCATTTTTGGCCTATTGCTAGTAAGGTTGAGCATAGCCTCGCACCTGCTGATACCAATGGATAAAACGCAAAAAAATCATTTAAAAAGCTACGGCTTGGCCTACTGGGTGCTTACCCAAGATGCAGAAGTAAATTGGTTACTTAATTATAGGGGCGGAAGTTTTCTAATTAAATATGATAAAAAAATAGAGACCGAATCTATGATTAGGGGCATTAGCTACGATGTAATTTCTGATGCGCAAGCCAATTCTATTTTGGACGAAATCAATAATCCTGATGCCAATATGGATGCAGTAAAGCTAGAAAAAGCCCCCAAAGTTGCCGTGTATTCGCCAAAAACAAAACTGCCTTGGGATGATGCCGTAACCATGGTGCTCAAATATGCTGAAATACCCTACACTGTTGTCTTCGACGATGAGGTGATGAATGGGGAACTACCCAAATATGATTGGTTACATTTATTTCATGAAGATTTTACAGGGCAATATGGTAAGTTTTACATGTCTTATAAGCATGAGGCTTGGTATCAGCAGCAGCAAAAAGACTATGAGGAGTCGGCAAGAAAACATGGGCTAAACAAAGTATCGGAATTAAAGCTAGCGGTGGTAAAAAAAATCAAGGAATTTTGTGCTGGTGGTGGTTTTTTGTTTGCCATGTGTTCGGCAACCGATACCTACGACATTGCACTAGCTGCTGAGGGAATAGATATATGTGAAACCATGTATGATGGCGACCCCGCAGATCCCAATGCAGGTAGAAAATTAGACTACACCAAATCGCTTGCTTTTACAGATTTTTCTTTGGTGATGAATCCCTATGAATATGAGTATTCTAACATAGACAATCAGCCAGCAGATAGGCATGTAGCAGAACCAAATGATTATTTTACACTATTTCAATTTTCTGCAAAATGGGATCCTATACCTACCATGCTAACGCAAAATCATGAAAATAATGTGAAAGGTTTTATGGGGCAAACTACTGCATTTAAGAAAAAATTAATCAAACCCGAAGTGCTGGTGATGGGCGAAAACAGAGAACTAGGCGAGGCAAGATACATACATGGTACACTGGCCAAAGGTACTTGGACATTTTACGGTGGTCACGACCCAGAAGACTATCAACACCACGTACACGAAGAGCCAACAGATTTAAATCTTCACCCCAATTCTCCAGGATTTAGATTAATATTAAATAATATCTTATTTCCAGCCGCAAAGAAAAAGAAACAGAAAACTTAGCAATTTTCAGATTGCTATTATACTTCAGATTGCTATTATACTATAAAAAAACTTCCACAAATACCAGTCACTTAATTGACCTCTTTGTGGAAGTTTTTTATATGGCAAAATAAAGTTATTATCCGGCTACAGATACTCTTTTAAATTCTGTAACAGTAAGTCCTTTGGTGATGCTGTCAAGATATTGAGCAATTGTTTTAGAACCATCTTTTACAAAATCCTGATTTAGCAAAGTATTGTCTTTGTAAAATTTGTTCAATTTACCTAGTGCAATTTTCTCTAGCATGGCTTCTGGCTTGCCTTCGGCACGTGCTTGTTCTTTACCTATTTCTATTTCTCTTTCGATTGTTTTAGCATCTACACCGTCTTTGTCCACAGCTATTGGTTTCATGGCGGCTATCTGCATTGAAACGTCCTTGCCAGCCTCTACTACAGCACTACCATTGCCACCTTTTAGGGCTACAAGTACCCCTAATTTTAAGTTAGAGTGAATGTATGGTACCACGCACTCTCCTTTAATCACAAAGTAGTTGCTGATTTCTACTTTCTCCCCTATTTTTCCTACTAGGTCAATCACATGCTCTTGAGCAGTTCTGCCATCGGCAAGATTGTGGCTAAGCAACTCGGCTGCTGTAGCAGGTTTTTTTTCTGCTGCCAATTCCAAAATTGCATTTCCTAGTTTTTGAAAGTCATCCGTTTTAGCTACGAAATCTGTTTCACAGTTAATAGCAACAAGCACACCTTCTGTTGCTGCTGCATTTACTTTTATAAATATTGCACCTTCTGAGGCTTCTTTATCAGAGCGAGATGCAGACACTTTTTGACCTTTTTTTCTAAGGATATCAATAGCCGCTTCAAAGTCACCATTTGCTTCTGTTAATGCTTTTTTGCAGTCCATCATACCTGCACCAGTCATTGTTCTTAGCTTGTTTACGTCAGAGGCAGAAATTACCATTTCCATATTATTTGTTTATTAATGATTTTATGTTTTTTGAAGTTTTAAAATTAGCAAGAAACCCACAGTAAACAAAATCCAAATTTGGTTTTAGAAAGTATTAACTTTGAATTTTAAATTACTTTACATGAATTTAGCAGCAATTAGAAAAGATTATAAGTTAAAAGAACTTGACATAAATCATTTAGATTTCAATCCTTTTGCTCAATTTGGTATTTGGTTGCAAGAGGCTATAGATACCGATGTAAACGAACCTACGGCTATGAACCTAGCCACAGTAGATACTGAGGGGCAGCCTACCTCTAGAATAGTTTTGCTAAAAGGCGTAGAAAAAGAAGCATTTCGTTTTTTTACAAATTATGAAAGTAAAAAAGGAAATGATTTGCTGGCCAACCCCAAGGCAGCCCTAAACTTTTTTTGGCCAGAGCTAGAGCGACAAGTACGCATATTGGGTCATGTACAGAAGGTTTCGAACCAAGAGTCAGACGATTACTTTTTTTCTCGTCCTATAGAAAGCCAGATTGGGGCTCATGCCTCACCTCAAAGTGCCAAAATTGCAAATAGGGAAGTACTGGAAATAAATGTGGCAAATACCATGAAGACCTATCATAGTGCTATGCTAAGGCCTGAATTTTGGGGAGGGTATGCCGTGCAACCTTTTTATTTCGAATTTTGGCAAGGCAGACCTAGCAGGCTGCACGATAGACTGGTGTATGAATTGGTAGCTGGTCAATGGGAAATTGCTAGAATAGCTCCTTAAATATTTAACAAAAAGATAATTATGCTGGGTTTAAAACTCGCCACAGATCCACGTTGGGTGGATATAGCGAACATGTCGATAGGAGAAATATTGATAGACCATGCCTACTGCGAGCAGAAGGCTGCAACTACCTGTATATCGCTTATTATTATGTTTCCCGACAGAGAAAAATTAGTAGAAGTGCTGTCTCCAATAGTAAGTGAGGAATGGGGGCACTTTCGTATGGTGCTAAAAGAGATGAATAAACGAGGCTATAAACTAGGTGCAAAGCGGTCGGATAACTATGTGGTACAATTGATGAAGCTTGAACGCAAAGGAGGAATTATAGAAAGGCAATTGATGGATAGGCTACTGATTAGTGCATTAATAGAAGCCAGAAGCTGTGAGCGTTTCAGGCTACTATCAGAGCATATTAGTGATATTGAATTAAGAGACTTTTACAAAGAATTGATGATATCAGAGGCTGGGCATTATGTCACTTTTGTAGATTTGGCAAAAGAATACATGCCTGAGGAAGTAGTAAAAGAAAGACTTAACGACATGTTGCTAGAGGAAGCAAAAATAATAGAAAGCCTTGCTATGCGTGGCGATAGAATGCATTAGGAAAACTCAACAATAATCCTGATTGCATTGATTATGTTTAAAGAACATTCATATTTTTACTCCTCATTTGCCAACTGAATTTTATCTATCAAATAACCATGGCCTAAAATTTCGCTGCACGTTTTTATAGCTGCTATGGCAACACCGTAAACACCATGGGTATGCAGATTTTGCCCTGTCATTAGTAGATTAGGAATTTTAGTTTTTACAGCAACAAAAGATTTTATAGGGTCGTTGCAATCTTTTAATATTCCATAAAGAGAACCATCATGTGTACCTATATAATCTCGGTAGGTGAGCGGTGTTGAGGCATAATAACTGTGCAATTGCTCTCTAATATTTGGAAATAATTTTTCCATTCTATCCAATAATTTTTCTGCTTTCTCGACCTTAAATTTTTGGTATGCCTCTCCTCTATCGTCCTCTTCGGAAGTGGTGTTGTAAGTATTTTCCCATTCCTTCATTTCATCGTAACGCATGTAGGCTATGGCAATACCGTTTTCGGCATATTCAGTAGCCTTTGAGTGTGCACAACAGTAAAAAGCAAAAGAGTGTGGCCAATTTTCTTGAGTGTAATTTATAGCTCCCCATGCATCATGCCCACTCATGTGATAGATGTTGTGGTCTTTGTATGGGAAAGTATTTTTTTTAAATACCAAATTGAGTATAAAACAAGAGGCTGTATTTTCAAGGCTTTTGATGCGATTGCGATAAGATTTGCGAATCATGTTAGATGATATCATATCCAATGTTGGCGACGGATGTATGGCCGAGATAAAAAGCTTTCCCTCTATCTCTCTGCCATCTTGCAATATAGCTTTTGTCATCTGCTCATCTTCTACCTCAAGTTTTACTACTTTTGCCCTATTGATTACTTTACTTTTATTGTTTCTAATATTTTTGGTAATCAGTCTTTCCAGTTGCGAACTACCATCTACAAATCTATGCGAACTAAGTATATAGGTATTAATAACTAATGCGTGCATGTACAAAGGCGATTTATCAGCCTCGCCAGCATATAGCACATTGGGCGTTGCTAGTACTGCCCGCAAGCGAAGGTCTTGTGTAAGTGTATTGATAAATTGTGCTGCATTGATAGAAAGCATAGGCATATCGCTTATAAAATCTGATGCCCCATGTTCTAGATTGTAAAGTGGAAATTGTTTTACAATATGCTGAATAGTGTCGACGTATGTGTTTATTGCAAGTGCTTCATTGGGGAAATCGGCTATTAAATTTTTGACAAATCTGTCATAGCCTATGGATTGCACATAAAATTTTTCTTCCCCTTCAAAATAGGTTCTATCAAAGCCTTCTTCATTGAGTGGTTGTAGTTTTAGCTTGTGCATAAACCCCAAATAGGTAAAAATTTTATGGAGGGCCTGCCCTTTTTCCAACCCACCTACATAGTGCACACCAGTATCGAAAATACAGCGGTCACGCACAAATGTTTGCAAGCTACCACCTAGCTGGCGGTTCTTTTCTAGCACACAAACGCTATATCCTTCATTGCTTAGAAAATTGGCACATAGTAGGCCACCCAAACCACTACCAACAATTACTACATCATACATTTCAGATTGCATCGGTATTCTTTTTTTTAATGTAATAGATAATATTTGAATTGAATTTTGTCTTGTCGATAACAGTAATATCGACATCTAAACTGGTTAAAAAGTTAATAATTGCTGTTGCTGAAAAAAAATACAATTGCTTATTGTTTGATTTGTTAAAGCCTATTAATTTGACAGAAAAAAACTCGGATATCTTAGTACCCCAGTGTCGTGTAGCCATAGCATTATCAGCATCTCGAATGATCAGTACACCACTATTGGATAACGCTGCTACACATTTTCTAAGCAATAGCTGCTGTTGCTCTACCGACATGTAGTGCAATACATCAGTAACGATGATAGCTTCTGCAAGTTCATATTCGTAAACATTGGCGTCTGATGCTATAAAATTCAAGTGTTTTAAATCTTGATTGGCATGGCTAGCAACTTTAATTTTTGCCTCATCAAAATCCAATGCAGTAATGGTACGTTGAGCAGACATATAGGCCATCATGGTAGCAAAGTATCCATATCCACAACCTATATCATATATTCTACCTTGCTTTGGTATCAAGGCATGCAGCACTTCATAATTTTTTTCAAGACCTATTTTAATCTTGGTGTACCACTCTAGTTGTGGTGTTTTGTAAATGAATTTTTGAACTATTTTATTTTTATAAAAAGCCAAATTTTCGTTTTGATTAACTAGTATTTGATATTCTTGTCTAAATAATTTAAGTATGCTCTTTGCACGTTCTTGATAGGTATTGCCGTAAGCAGCATCTTGTGGGGCAATGCGTGAAAGAATTTTGATGGTAAGTACCCCTTGCTGCAATAAATAATCGTGTTTGGGCATACAGTGCCCTGTACCGTGAATAACTACTGGCAATAGGTCTAATTGTAGTTTTTCGGCAAGAAGAAATGCACCTTTATGAAAACGATTTATCTGCAAATCTTCACTACGAGTACCTTCGGGATATATAGCAATAGAATATCCGAGGTTTACAGAGCGTTGCACCATATCAAAACTATTTTCTACACCTTGGGCAACGCTATAAAAACCAGCCATACGAGCAATAGGACCAAGGAAAGGAGAATTCCAAACCCAATTATTGGTAAATAGTAAAATACGGGGATGTGCGGCCAAAATCAACAATATATCTAAGAAAGATTGATGATTGGCGATAATAATGGCAGGCTTTGCAAGCGTTTCTTGATGTAAATTTTGATAGTCTTTTTTAATAAAATAAACACCATAGACTAGTATCCGAGCAAAATACATGATTAAATAATGATAAATCAATTTGGCCTTGCCTTCTTTGAATCTTAAAATTTTAAAAAGCAGTAGGCCTACCACAGCAAGAAAAATAATTCCCAAGAAAAAAACCGTAAAAGCAATAAGGGAAGCTATAAAATAAAAGAGCGTAATGGGCTGCAAGCCTTTATTGACCCTATTAGCAATAAGAAAACGAAAAAGCATGGGAATAAAAAAATACGAGATAAACAGCACACAACTGATGCCAATAACCGAAATTAAAGCGATAGATTGTAATGCTGGATGCTGTGCAAATATCAACACCCCAACCCCAAGTAAAGTAGTAATAGCGGCCAGTATAATGGAAATCTTGTACGAAGGTAAATTCTTTGTGCCATCTTTGTATTCGGCCAGCAGTCCATCCATCATAAAAATGCTAAAATCATCGCCCAGGCCAAATATAAAGGCAGAAATGATGATGTTTACAATATTGAAACGAATATCAAAAATACCCATTAAACCCACTATCCATAACCAACTAAGCAACATAGGCAAGAATGTAATCAATGCCAATTCTATTCTACCATAAAAAATAAGCAATATGCCAAAAACCAGTAACGAGGAAGTAAATAAGATTTGATTAAAATCTTGTTTCACTACTTCTACAAATTTTTTGATTAAATATTGCTTATCCAAAATATATTGTTGGCTATTGTTAGCAAGGGTTTCGTACACCGTGGTACTTTGAGCGGGCGGTATCTTAAGCCCCGCCATGACCACCACTCTTCCTTGAGTATCTAATGAGATAAAATCTTTTAAAAAATATTGCTGTTTAGCGTACAAGGTATCGGTATTTACCAGTTGTAGATCTTTTTCTATCCATTGCAAAAACACATTAAAAGCATCGCTCTTAAAACCATTAGCAGGTGCACCGATGGCAATATTTCTTTTTAAAGAGTCTATTTTTTGAGCCGACCAAAACTTTTCCCACTGTGCTTTGCGGTCTTTCAATACTGTATTGCTGGGTAGCAAACTGTGTATGCCAAAATATTTATTTACTTTGCCTTGCTGCTGTAGTTGGTCTATCTGTGGCATAGCAGAGGCTGCATGTAACAAAGCTTCATCTAGGTTTCGCCCCTCATAAAGCAAATAAATAGTGCGTTCTATGCCGCCAGATGCCTCGGCACTCAAATGTATCTCTGCACTTTTTAATTTTTCTGTAGTAAAATTTAAAGCATTCAAATCGTCTTCAAATTTGGCACTAGCGTAGGTAAAATAAAATAATACTGAAAGTGCCAAAATAATCAAGTAAGCATATCTATGAAACAATTTTATAGCAGAGAATAATTTATTCTTAATATTTATAAAAGTGGGAAAAGGCTGCTGCCACGAGGTATCTACAGGGTAGTATTTAATCAAATGAGGTAAAAATACGAGTGTAAAAATAATTGCCCCAATCAAACTGATCCCAGAAAATAAGCCAAAGTCGAAGAGTATTTTAGATTGTACAAAACCTAAACTTAAAAATGCCGCTACTGTAGATATATTGCCTACAAGCAATGGTGTGGCCAAATCATTTATTACAACGGTCATCGATTTTGTATGCTTGTAGTGGGTAAATACATGCAGTGCATAATTGATAGCAATACCTATAATGACAACACCACCGCCTAGTGCAACAGACGATATTGTTTGCTTATACCCATAAATAACAGCAAGTGCCAGCCCAATGCCAAATACAATAGGCAACAAAATCACCACTGGCAAAGAAATTTTTCTAAAATACCACCATAGTAGCATAAAAATAGAAACAATAGATATGCTAACGGTGACCCATATATCTTGCTGTATTTGGGTGGCGTTGGCTACAGCTACCGCACAAGCACCAAAATATTCTACCGATAAATCTGAAAAATTGGCGTTTGAAGTTTGAGCAATTGTTTTATCAATACCATCTATTAATATTTTGTTAGGTCCAGTTTCATTGGGTGCAAAGCGTGGCGTAATTAATATCAGCAAGGCACTTTTATCTTTTCTAACCACGTATCCATCGTACAATTCATATTGATTGTTAATTTGTAAAGCCTGCAATTTTGCCAGTGCCAAGGTGGTAAAATGCAATGGGTCTTCCACTATTTTTTGTTTCAGCACCATACCCATAGGCGACATGATGGTGGTATAATTTTTTTGAAATGCTGCTTTAATCTGGGCTGGTTGCAGCATAGAATCTATACGAGCGTAATCTTTGGCCTCTAAAAAATAGGGCAAATAATCGTAGCAATTTTGATACGCTTGCAACATCAAATTGTCGGGTAGCCTATGTCTAATTTCTTTTATGAATGGCTTTAGGGTAGCATCATTTTCCAGAATTTGGGTAAAAATAGCCGCATAGGCAGTCAGCTTTTCTGGATTTTTTTCTGCGGTATCTTTCAAGGATATTCTTACCACCAGTTTTTCCAATACACCAGCTTTCTTCAACACCTGCTGATACTGAATGCCACCCTTGTCGTTTGGCAATATTTTGGTAATGTCTTCATCGGTTTTTATTTGGGCAGCAAAATAAAAAATCGGAATACACATCAATATCAGCAACACCCAAATCAGTATTGGATGAATGGATAATTTTTGGTATAGAAATAAGAAAAATTTACTCATTGACAGACTCAATTTTTAATTTTGATTTTCTAAAAATAGAAAGTAATACGAAAGCCATCACTCCTGTAATCAATGCCAATACTGTTGCCAATACAAGGCTGCCCACAGCGTATTGGGTAAAATTATTCTTTACAAATTCCCAATTAATAGCAAGCTGATTTGTAGAATTTTGATTATTCATAATGATACCACCCAAGTGGTAACTGACATAAATAATAAAAGGAAACATAGGCGGCATACTGATGTTAGAAGCAAGTACCGCCAATACTTTATTGAGTTTGAGCAAATGAGAAAGTGCAATGACCGAAATAATTTGATAACCCCACAGTGGCACTATTCCAATGAAAATGCCTAAAGCAATGGCCAATGATTTTTGAAGATTGGTTTCGTTACCGTCAACTACATTGTCAATAATGAGCTGTTTTAAATTTTTTTTTTGAAGATTTCTAAAAAATCGAATAGGAATATAATAAACCAATGCAAGTATTACCAATACGGTATTGAGCAAGGTAATTCTAGTAAAATCTTTGAATGGCCTAAAGTGAGAAATACGTATGGCAGATGGGGCATAGTAAACAGATACAGGCACTGTCAATACAGGCACTCCACGCCATGCAGCTCGCACTATAATTTCTATCTCCAACTCATATTTTGGAGTGTAAAACGTCATTTTCTGCAAGGATTTGAGTGGGTAAAGTCTAAAGCCCGACTGGGTATCGGGTATTTTGATACCAGTCTCTACCCAAAACCAAAAGTTGGAAAATTTATTTCCATAGCTGCTCTTGCCAGGCACACTGGCCTGTTCCATATTTCTTGCACCAATGATAAGGGCATCTGGATGCTCTATCATTTTGTAAATAAATTTTGGAATATCCTCTGCAAAATGTTGCCCATCAGAATCTATCGTAATGGCATATTGATAGCCTTTGCTATAAGCCAGTTCAAACCCTCGTCTTAGTGCAGTTCCCTTACCTTGATTAGGGCTGTAAGCCAAAATTTCTATACCATCTATGGTCGATAATATTTCGCTTGTGTTATCTGTGGCTCCATCGTTTACTACCATCACATTATCGGTGTATTTCCTCACCTCCTCAATTACTTTTTTTAAAGTACCGCCATTGTTATATGTAGGTATGAGCACGCAGCAATGATAGGCCTGAAACAATGATTTTATATCAGAAAAGGAATGATTCACAGATGTTATTTTTTAATATATGTTCCAGAGAATTTCATGCAGGTAATTGCTCCTTTTGTTAGCACATTATTGACCAACAAAGTCTCATCGGGCAAGGGTTTTAAGGTAATATCAAAAAACAAATTTTCACCATCGGGTTGCACTAGCGAAAGGTATTTGATATTTGTTGCTTTTTGCAATTGCCATTGATTGTGGCTAGTTTTTTCTATCAATTCTTTGATCATTTGCATCATACAAACCCCCGGAAGTACTGGGGTTTGCGGAAAGTGTCCTTTAAAAATATCGCTATTGGCATTCAATGCCAGCTCTGCTTTAATAGTACCCAATGTGGTATCATATTCAAATTGTATAGTTTGGTATAATGGGATATTCATGTTCTTAATAATAGATAATTACAATGAAGTAAGATGAATTTTAAGTTTGAAATTGAGATGGGTGATGTACACATCTTTCGGTAATACAGCATTAGAGGCATAGGTAAGGTCGAATAATGTTTTGGTTTTAAAGCCCTCGCTTAACACCTGAATTTGATTTAAAATCAAATTATTCCTTTTGTAAAAATACCGATAAATCTCTTGCTTGGTTCTCCTTTCTACTATTTCTCCATCTACCTTATCTTCTTTTCGGCAAAGTGGTAAAGTAGTAAATTTATTGAGCAATGCAAAGGTGCGAATATCTTTTGCAATAGCTGCTACTACTGTATTATTGCTCATTTGAGGTATGGTGTATATGACCGAATCTTTTTGTGGTGACACTATAAGCTCAAAAAGCTTGGCTCCCATAACAGTTGTAAATGCTGACCTACAAGTGGTATCATTTATCTGCTTTAATACCAATATTCCTGAAAAAAATTTTCCGTAAAGGGTAACCTCGGTCTTGTATTGATGGGTCGTGTGTGTGCTGTCAAATAATTTCCAGTAATATTCACTTTTACATTCTACCTGAGTCATTTGTGCTACTTGCATTCGGCCACAACTAGCAAGGCATAGTACCAATAATAAGCTATTTAACCACAAATTCTGTGTCGTTGATTGCTGCATTTTGAATACTATTTTTAAAAATCATTTTAGTGTAATCTCCCGATGCTTCCATCATTAGAATGGTGTGTACATGCAAAGTTTTTTTATCAATGTATATTTTAATTTTTTGCATCATCTCTTGAATAGCTTTTTCTGTAGGTTTCATTTCTAGCAAATAAGAAGATTCATTTTCAAAATAGGTCACGTTGTACTTTCTGCTGTGCAGCACATCGCCCTTTAGGGTTGCCACCATCATATCATTTATTTCACGAAATGTTTTATTGGCATTAGTATCAAATTTATTGATTTTGCTACCGTCTTTGATATACATTTTTCCATTATTCAATACCATCAAATATTGAAAGGGTGCAGTATATTCCAGCCTTACTTTATTTTCTTTTTTGTATTTGAATTTGCCATTCGATTTAATATCGGCTTCCATCATACTCAAATGTTTTTCTTGTACAAAATCGCTATGGATAGAAGTTAATTTTTTGCTGGCTACATCAAATTTATTTGAAAACACATCCACATCTTTTAATGGTTTAAAACCTGCTTCTTGGGCAGCAACGTGAATAATAATGCCTAAGAATAGCACTACACTGAGCAAAATAAATTTCATGATATGGTGTTCAATTGAAAAGACAAATATAGCTATTTGCAATGGGTTAAAAAGCGAATATTAAAAATGTGCTCGCAGTAGTTACAAGCATTCGGTTTACAAAAAAATACAACAACTTTAAAAAAGTAACTTTTTAAAAATGTACTAACGAAACTTTTTTGCCGGTTTGTTTTTCACTTATTTGGTAATGGCTAGAATATTTAGAATTAGCAAATGGCCTGTGAATAGTATCTGTGGGCAAAGTTGCAGTAGTATTGGGTTTTGGCTTAATATTAATAATGGTTAATATCCATAGCGTGACAAAAATGCCCACAACATTTAACAGAGGAATGTATAGCTCAAGATTCTTTTTCATAAATAGGGTTTAAAGATGTGCCATTTATTTCTATTTTCCAACCACACATTTCTATTTGTATATACTTTTCGACACCATAACGTAAGTCTATTTTGTTTTATTGCTCTTTTTATAAAATAACATGAGCAAAACTGGAAGTAAAAGCAAATCAGCAACAATGGCTATTAATAGCGTAAGCCCTATCAAAAAGCCAGTATAGAAAGTACTTTCAAAACTTGAAAGTAGTAAAGTTGCAAAGCCAGAAATCAATATCAGAGAAGTTACTATCATCGCTTTGCCAGTAGAGAGGTAGGTTCGTTTGATGGCGTATAGGTGTGATTGATGTAGCCGCAATTCCATTTTAAATCTTGATAAAAAATGAATAGAATCATCAACGGCAATACCAAAAGCAATGCTGAAAATGATAGACGTCGAGGCCTTGAGATGTATGCCACAAGCACCCATAATGCCGCCAATAACCAGCAAGGGAATTAGGTTTGGAATAAGTGCAAGTACAATCATCTTGGTTTGGCGAAAGAGCAACCCAATGATGAGGGCGATGCTGACAATGCCCAATATCAAATCTTCAATAAGTGACTGTGCAAGGTAAGAGTTGTTTTTGTCTATCAATAGTGAACTGCCTGTTAGCTGGTAGTTCCAAAACTGCTTGCTCCCATTGGTTGTGAGGTATATTGCGAGGTCTTTATTTTTATTGGCAATAGCAAGGCTGCCGTCGTCTTTTATTTTTCCCGAAACTCTCATTTTAGAAAAATCTTTACTACAAAATGCAGCAAACTCTTTGCGTTTAGTGATGAGTTTTAGTTTTGGAAGCAATGTTTCAAATTCTTCCTTTGAGGGGAATTTATAATACTCATCTAGCCCACCATTGCTGGCTTGCATTAAATATTTAATAAAAGTATTGGGCGAAATAATATCTCTAACTTTGTATTTATTCGTCAAATAAATTTCTACTTCGTTTAGTTTACTTAGTGCAGCGTAATTCATAACACTGGTGGAATCTTTGGCGTAAATGGCCATTTCAAAAGGGCGAACACCACCAAAATTATCTTCTAAAAACTGTACACTTTTTTTTAGTGGGTCTTTGTCTGAAATATCATCTAGCAATTTTGCATCTATGCTTATTTTAAACGTAAAAAAAATCGCCACCATCACCAGACTAATGGTAGTGCTGAGAATTAAATAGGGATTGCCACAAATCCATATCAGTAATTTTTGAAGCATTCGGTACCAAAAAACGTTTTCATTTTTTAGTTTGGCAATAGGTGGAGCCGGCAGTAAAACCAAGGCTGCAGGTAAAAAAGTGAATGCTAAAGCAAAAGCAACGAAAACTCCTATGCCTGTATAAAACCCGAAATCTCGGATGGGAGCAATGGTAGAATTGAGTAACGTCACAAAGCCTATGGCAGTAGTAACAGCAGTGATAAAAGTAGCCAAACCGACATCATTGAGTGCAAGTGTAAGCGCAGGAATTTTAGCGGTGCCATGCCGCAATTCTTCCAAATATTTGGAAAGTAAATGCGTCATGTCGGACATGGCAACGACAAATAAAATAGGTGGCAGCAAAGAGGTGAGCAAATCTAAATCTTTGCCTAGAATAGACATAATGGCCAGTGTCCAAGCTATTGAAAGTACAACGGTGATTAGCGGCACCACAACACCCCAAACAGTGCGGTATGCAATGAATAAAAACAATCCAATGAGTATAGTAGAAGCTATGATAAAGATCAAAACCTCTTCTTGCATTTTCTCTACATAAATCTTTGAAGCCTTTATTTTACCTGCGGTATAGACGTTATCAAAATGTTGAGCGGCAACTTTTGCATCTACAAAATCTATCAAATCATCGCCTGCTTTTTTTTTGATGTTCTGAGTATTGAAAATAATGATTGCTACCGCATTTTTGGTTTTAGAAATAAGCCCCGCACTTAAATGAGGATATTTGGCTATTCGTATAGAATCTTGTATTAATTTGTTGCTATCGTGCGTGTGCAAAAGTGGAATTTCAAAAAAGCCACCTGCGCCTATTACTGGAGTCTTCAAGTAAGTAGGGACAATTATTTTCCTTACCGCTGCATGGCTTCTGATTTGTGTACTTAGGGTATTTATTTTGTTTAAAAATACGGTATCATAAATCCCTTTTTTATTTTCAATAGCGACAATTAAAAAATCGGTATCGTTTTCAAAGTCTTTTCTAAACTGAAGTAAGTATTCAAGTTCCCCATCTTTTTGAGGAAAATAACTTTCAAAATCGTAGTTGAATTTTAGTTTGGCAATGTAAAAAGTGCTCGCTATAGAAATACAAACAATGGCAAGAATTAGTAGTATGCTTTTGCTTTTGAGGGTCATTGGTTATTACTTTGGAAACGCAATAATAATAGTTGTGGAGCGTTTGTGTTTGTATAAAATTAAAAGTAAATTTAATAGTAAGTACAATTTAAAATTCCGCTGTATTTCTAACCCATTATTGTTGCTGTTTGTTGCGGGAAATGGTGCAATAAAATAAAAAATAAACTCATGAAAAAAATCATTTTTGCATTATCATTAATTGCGGCTGTAGCCGTAGCTCCTTCTATCTATGCGGTATCTGTAAAATCAGAAGCTATTTCAGTATTGGATAAAGGAGAAGGAAAAAAGAAAAAGAAAAAAGATTGCGATGCATCGAAATGTGAGAAAGGTAAAAAATCTTGCTGCTCTGGTGCTGCTAAAGAAGCCGCTGCTGAACCAGCAAAATAATTGTTTCTAATTTGAATACATTGAAAAAGCCTTAGCTAAAAGTTGGGGCTTTTTTTTGTTTCTATAGTTCGTTAATTTCAACTTCTTATTTTTATTTACCCATTTTCTTATGCAGCAATACCACGATTTACTTCAGCACATACTACAACACGGCGTACAGAAGGGAGACCGCACGGGTACTGGCACGTTGAGTGTATTTGGGTATCAAATGCGGTTTGATTTGGCCAAAGGGTTTCCATTGCTCACTACTAAAAAGTTGCATACCAAAAGTATCATTCACGAGTTGCTGTGGTTCTTAAAAGGCGATACCAATATTCAGTATCTGAAAGACAATGATGTAAAAATATGGGACGAATGGGCTGATGAAAATGGCAACCTTGGCCCTGTGTACGGTTATCAGTGGCGTAGCTGGCCTACTCCAGACGGTGGTTCTATAGATCAAATTTCTAATGTTATTAATCAAATAAAACAGAATCCCAATTCTAGAAGATTGATGGTGAGTGCATGGAATGTGGCCGATGTAGATAAAATGAAGTTGCCTCCATGCCACTCTATGTTTCAATTTTATGTGGCAGACGGTAAACTATCTTGTCAATTATACCAGCGTAGTGCAGATGTTTTTTTGGGAGTGCCATTTAATATCGCTTCCTACGCCTTACTTACCATGATGGTGGCACAAGTTTGCAACCTTGGTTTGGGCGATTTTGTCCATACCTTTGGCGATACGCATTTGTACCTAAATCATTTGGAGCAAGCACAATTGCAATTGACCAGAGAATTTCGTTCACTACCAACCATGAAACTGAATCCAGCCATAGGTTCTATTTTTGATTTTAAGTTTGAAGATTTTACGCTAGAAAATTACGACCCACATCCTCATATTAAAGCGGTGGTGGCGGTGTAGTTATTTAACTTATAGAAAGTTTCAAACTTTCCAAAAGTTGAGAAAACTAATTTATGAAATTACACTTTCAGTATATTTTTTAAAATTATTCAAAATCATTTGCCAGCCTTGTTGTTGCATTTCCGCAGGATTCTCATTTTCAGGGTCAAATGTGGTGGAGACAAGCGTTTGGTGTTCGATGGTTTCAAATGAAGTCGTTGCTATTCTCCCATCGGCCATTGTGTATGTTAATTCTTGCGGCATTTCAACTTTGGTATAGATAGCTTCAAAATCAAAACCAAAACTTCCATCTTTAGCTTCCATCCTAGCGCTATATTTCCCACCTACCCTCAAATCATTCTCGGCTCTAGGGCACAGCCAATCGTCAGAAGCAAAGTTCCAATTGGTAATGTGTTCTGGTTGCGTATAGCAAGCCCAAACTTTGGCTATGGGTGCATTAACTGTTGTACTTACTTTAATTTTTGTGGACATGGATTCTAAATGATTTTTTAAAAGTTGAAGGGAATGTAATGTTCCATCTTTGTAACCATCGGCCACCGCTTGGGTAGTCACTATTTGAATCTGCAATAATTTTGTTTTATTGCCATCTAATTTTTCTAGTAAATAGCTTTCTTCAATTAGTCCAGTACTTTGGCTGGGGTATATGCACGTAAGTTCTTTATGCAATCTTATGGTTTTGATGCTTCCTTGCCATATCATTTCCATGCCTTCCCATTGCATTACTTTTCCAGTTTCATCGTAGCATGTGTAGATAATCTCACTGCCTTGTTTCCAATCTGTAGCCACAGTTACACGCTTCATCCACTTATGGAACTCGTTAGCATTAGTGAGGGCTAGCCATACTTTTTCTATCGAAGCGTTTATTTCTATTTCTAAATTGTTCGTTATCATTTTCCAGCATCGATTAAGGTTTGAATATCAAATTTCTTCATCTTCATAAAAGCGGTCATCACGTTTTGTCCTTTGATTGGGTCAGCCATTAATTTTCCTAATATCTTGGGAACTACCTGCCACGATACGCCAAATTTATCTTTACACCATCCACATTGACTTTCACTGCCCCCGTTGGTCGTTAAGCTATTCCAATAATAATCTATTTCCTCTTGATTTTCGCACTGGATTACAAATGAAACTGCTTCGTTAAATTTGAAGTGCGGTCCACCATTTAAACCCATAAATTTTTTGCCATCCAATTCCCAAATGACTACCATGGGATTTTCATCCGTTATTTTAGAATTTTTAAAAATGGAGCAGTAAAATTCTGCTGCCGCCTTGGCTTGGCCATCAAACCAAAGGCAAGGATATATTTCATTTATCATCATTACAGTATTTTAAATTTATCTCAAATCTATAAAATCAACTGGTTTACGTTGTATTGGGTTGGTTTTTACTTTTTCAATGTCGGCTGCACTCACAAATTTGATACTAGGTGCGACTCTCAATTTTGCTCTAAAGGTGTCTTTGATTTGCTTTTCCAACTGGGTGGTCACCTCGTGGGCATATACAAAGGCAACCAGTTCATCGGTATCTAAATTATTGGTAGATACCTCTACATAGTAGTTATAAACCTCTGGTATGCCATTCAATACATCGTTGAGTGCTTGCGGATATAGGGTAGTGCCTTTGTATTTTATCATTTGACTTTTTCTACCAACTATAGGGCCTATGCGCCAAGAAAGATTTTGGCTATCATCTATTAATTTATGAATAATGCACAAGTCGCCAGTTTTAAATCTTATCAAAGGCATGCCTTCTGTACCTAGGGTAGTAACGGTAAGCTCGCCTACTTCACCATCTGCTACTGGGTTGTTTTCTGCATCTAAACTTTCTATAATGGCAAGTTCTGGAATCAAATGCCCACCTCTACCTGCTTCACATTCGGTAAATGCAGTTCCTATTTCTGTTGAGGCATAGGTGGAGTGCAGGCTTACTGCTGCCCACTCAGCCTTGATGCGGTTACCTACTTCATTTAAAGAAAAATCTTGATGGCGTATTGGTTCGCCCACACAAATAATTTTTTGGATACTTGAATTTTTAAAATCAATTTTTTTCTGTTTGGCAAAGTCTATCAATCGCAATACGAAAGAGGGTACAGCTATCAATACATTTGGTTTGATACGTGCAATGGTATCCCACTGCAATTCAGGATTGCCAGGCCCTACACGAACTGCTGCTGCACCTATTTGTCGAAGCCCTGAAAAATAAGCTAGGCCAGCCATAAACCTTCTGTCTAGCGTTACAGTTAGCTGCACAATGTCATTGGCAGTAATGCCTGCGGTAGCCAAAGAACGGTATTCATTATAGGCAAGTCGATCTAGGTCTTTGTCGGTAAGCACAAATGTTACGGGGTCGCCCAGCGTACCAGAGGTAGTCACATAGTCTATTATTTTACTGCGGCCTACACATACAAAATCTTGATTGTGCAGTTGCAAATCTTCTTTGTCGGTGGTAGGTATTTTTACCAAATCTGCAATGGTTTTTATACCCTTAATGTCTATATTATGCGTGGCAAATACCTTTTGGTAAAATGGGGAATGGGCGGCTACATAGGCCAATGTTGCTTGTAGTTCTCGCTCTTGAAAGTGTGATATATTGCTAGCAGCGCCTACTGTATGGTGTAAAAATTGATTCATGAATTAGATAGTGGATAGTAATACAAATGCACTTGCCATGGTGTGGGTATGCGACAATGACAGGTGTGCCACCCATTGCAAAGTGCCTATTTCTTGAGCAATGATGGAATTGGTGTGGTTATCAAAATTAAAAAAAGGCTTTCCATTGGCATGGCGTGCTACTTCAATTTTCGATAGTTCAATGTTCAGCAACAAACCCTTGCCTATAGCTTTTAGCAGCGATTCTTTGGCTGCAAAGCGGGCTGCAAAGTGCTGTGCCGAGTGCCGCATAGCTTGGCAATATTTAATTTCATTCGCAGAAAAAACCATTTCCATAAATCCAGTGTTTTTTTGAAGTTTTTCTTCTATTCTTTTCACTTCCACCAAATCTGTTCCTATGCCTATAATCATCTGCTTATTTTTGATTTATAGTTGCTAGTTTGTTTTTTAAATTTTGCCTATCGGTTTCTGAGGGCATGTCATATTGTAGGGCTTGTAAATAGTAGCTTTTAGCCCTTATGTAATCTTTATTTGTATTGAAATAATCGCCTAATAATTGATAGGTATAAAAGTAGTTTGGATTAAGATTTTTAAATTTTTCCACCTTTTCAGCATTCATTTGAAAATATTTTGATGTCCCATTGATATAAGCTAATATTTTTGTTGATTCTACTTTAAAAGTCTCAAATTTTTTGTACTGATCAGAATATAAAAAGCTATCAGGTGCAATGTTTTTAGTACTTGCAGCTAGCTTGGCAGTCGGGTTGGCAAAAATACTATCCAAATTGTAATAGTTGTATTTCCCCAATTGATATGGTGCAGTAGATACCCATACCTCTTTTTTGTAGGGATTAAAAATAATAGAATGATGAGCTATCAACTGATTTATAGCTTTGGGATTGCCCATACCTAGAGGCTTTTCATCGATTCCGTTTTGGTTTCTTAGTAGGTTGGCTATTGTATTTTGATCATGTTTGGGAACAGCATGAAGCAATTGCACTACCCGCTGCTGACGATAGGCCGAGGTGCTATCTTGAATATTTTCCATATTAGATTTTATCCCTTTCAAACTATCGCTTTGAAAGTGATTGGCACATACTATGCGGTTTTGGGTAGGGTAATATAAAAAAGTTTTGTTGGGCGTTTTTTCAATAATCGCCATTTTTTTGTCTATTGCCGAAGCTATCATAAAAGATTCGGAAACAAAACTTTGGTATTTTTTTGCAATCATATAGGCCTCTTCAATATTTGAGGCATACTGCAATATATCTCTAGCTATAATAGATACTGGTGTACCGCTGTGGTCGGGTATTTCTGATTTATCGGCATTGAGTGTTACTGTAAGGCCTTTGTCGTTCATGCCAGAAAGTACGCCTATCATACCGCCCCAGGTTACGCTCATAAATGAGTTTCCGTGTGTAGGGTTTACAAATGCTACTATTTTTTCTTTTGCAAAATCATCGCCAACATAGAAATCAAAATTTCGCCCTACATACATACCACTATCTGTAGCATATTCGCCCCATGCCCCTACAGCAGTGCAAGCGACGAGGTGCATGTTTTGCAATGCATGGCCTATGTCGTGGGCTGCATGGTAGTTAAGCAGGCGTTGATAAGGTGATGCTATATAGTCAAATTTGGGGGAGGCAAATTGCGAGATACCATATATTTCCTTTTGATATTCGATAGGTATGTAATCGTTTAGGTTTCTATTGAACCAGCCCACAAATAGCTTCAGTACCCATTGGTACACTTTGGAAGGTACTTTAGTGTTCAATTCATTTACAAAATATACTTCTTGTTGCTGACTTAGGGCTTGGGTCAGTATTCCATTGGCATAGCCTAGTTGGTAGCCGTCGCCTTCCACATACAGTTGCCATATACCTTGCTGCTGTTGGCTTAGCCAGCTATTGCCAAAGTAGGTAACATTGTCAATCTTAGATAATGCTAATTTCGGCATGGTTTCTAACTTGCTTACTTTGGGCGAGGAAATTTGAATACTCCACAATAGTATCATCATAAGCAACGCAACGGATGCTATAAAGAAGGCTGAAATGATGATAAATTTTTTCAATGCTTTATGACTTAAAATAGGTTGCGAAATAGAAATGGAATGCTGCCAAAATCATCTTGAAGCAAACAACGTTTATGCAAAAGTAAAATAGATTTTGATCAAATCGGTTTTATACATCAATTCATAGCACTATTATCATACAAAATATTACATGTGTATAAAATCTAAAAGCACAAGCTAATGAAAGTAGATTTTATTACTAATATTACCATTTAGTTTTTTACCTTTTCAATGATTTATGAAAATTTTTAAAATATGCTACTTCTTTTTAGCTTTTGCTAGCGTTGCTGAAGGCCAAACCCCTACCGATGTATTTGACCTTAAAAAAATAACATGGTTTGGAATCGATTGTTCGCATTTGAAATGTATAGGAAGTTATGCTGAATGGGGCGATGAACACAAAATAGTATATGAGGGAATGCCTAATTGGAATAAAGCTGTTATAGAAAAGCCTCGAAAATATAACTTAGGGAAAACATTTAATCATTGTGATGTAGATATTGATTTAAAGATTGTTCAGAAAATTAATTTTGATATCAATCCAGATAGTTTGGTATATGCCTATCTAGACCCCCCATTATTAAAGGAAGAAGAAATAATTGTATATATAAAAAAATACATTAGCCAAGATAGACAAGGTTGGGGAGCAGTATTTTTAGCCGAAAATTTTAATCGTAGAAGTAATAAAGCAATTGTAGATATTATCATTTTTGATATTTCAACTGGAAAAATTGGATTGATGAGAAGATTAACGACCAAAACAAATGTATATAGACTAAAAAACATCCCATTAAAAGCAATTCTAAGCAGTATGGGTAAAATAAAACAAGAATGGAACAATTGGAAGATTGACACCATAAAAAAATGACTTACGAATAAGGATATCTCATATATTTTAATATCTATTCACTAACTTTAATCTTCTTTTGTTTTTATACCTTTTAAAAATACGATTATGAAATCTATAAAATTAGTATTGCTTTTCTTGTTGCTATCTGCTACCCTGCACGCCCAATCGGTAAGAGACGTTTTTTCTAGTCCCTCTCTCATTTGGTATGGAATAGATTTTAGCAAAGCCAAATTTGTAGGGCCACAAGAAACATGGGGAGAGCACCAAAAGATAAAAGAAACCTATTTTCCTGCTTGGAATAATTTTGTAATGAGTGAACCCGAGAAATACAATTTAAAAAAGACTTTTAGGAAAGATATGGTGACTATTGACCTAAAGGCTGTAAAAGAACAAAACGATAAAGTAGCAACCGACAACCTTATTGTTACTTACGGCGATGTGCCTATGCTTCCAGAGGCTAGTATTGTAAATCATGTGGCTAATTATATTGACCCCGCTCAAAAAAGTTTAGGATTAGTATTTGTAGTAGAATCGTTCAATAAAATAAAACAAATAGGGTTGTTTCATGTCATTTTTTTTGATGTCGCCACTGGCAATGTACTCATGATAAAAACGATGGAAGGTGATGCAGGCGGATTTGGTTTGAAAAATTATTGGGCCAAATCTTTCTTTAATGTGTTGCTACAATGCGAAAAAAGTTGGGGCAAATGGAAAAAAGAAGCAGGAGTTAAATAAAAAGCATTTTATCAATATCAATGAAATTAGTTGGCAACACCACACTTACATTAAAAAAATTTGAATCTATTGTTTTTCATCATGAGCAAATAGAAATAGACCCCGCAGCATTAGAGCGTGTAAATAATAGTTATTATTTTTTACAAAAATTTGCAAATGATAAGGTCATCTACGGCATCAATACGGGTTTTGGCCCCATGGCTCAATACAAAATAGAGGATAGTGATTTAAAAAATTTACAATACAATTTGATTAGAAGCCATTGCTCAGGTAGTGGCGAGGCATTGCCCCATCATTTTGTAAGAGGTATATTACTAGCACGGTTAAATACCTTGCTGCTAGCCAAGTCTGGCGTACACCATAGTTGGGTATTGCTATTTAGAGACCTCATTAATCATGACATTTGCCCAGTTATATTTCAACATGGCGGCGTAGGGGCTAGTGGCGATTTGGTACAGTTGGCACACGTAGCGTTGTGCCTTATTGGCGAGGGCGACGTAACCTACAAAGGAGAAACAAAACCTGCCCAAGAAGTATTTGCCCAAGTAGGTTTAAAACCAGTGCAGATACACCTAAGGGAAGGATTGGCGGTAATGAATGGCACCTCTGCCATGTCGGGCATTGGATTGATAAATATTATTCAAGCCTATCAACTTAACGAATGGATGCAGGCAGCATCGTGCATGATTAACGAGGTGGTAGAATCTTATGAAGATCATTTTTCAGCACCTTTGAATGAAGCAAAGCTGCACAAAGGCCAAAGGCATATCGCCGCTAATATGCGCACTATATTGAGCGATAGTTTATTGATAAAGAAGCGGGCCGACCACCTCTATCAAAAAACCGAGGTAAAAGTTTTTAAAGAAAAAGTTCAAGAGTATTATTCCATACGCTGTGTGCCTCAAATATTAGGGCCTATTCACGACACTATTTTATATGCCGAAGGTATTCTCATTGATGAAATTAATTCAGTAAACGACAACCCCATTATAGACCTAGAAACAGAAGATGTATATCATGGGGGCAATTTTCATGGCGATTATGTAGCCCTAGAAATGGACAAGTTGAGAATAGCCATGACCAAAAGCACCATGCTGTGCGAAAGGCAAATTAATTTTTTAATGAATCATAAAATCAATGAAAAATTACCTCCGTTCGTAAATCTAGGTACACTAGGGCTAAACTTTGGTTTGCAAGGTGTACAGTTTACAGCAACCTCTACCACGGCCGAGTGCCAGACGTTGGCAACGCCTATGTACATTCATAGCATACCCAATAACAATGACAATCAAGATGTAGTGAGTATGGGTACCAACTCGGCCTTACTTACCAATAAAGTAATAGAAAATAGTTTTGAAGTATTGGCCATAGAATTTTGGACTATAGTGCAGGCCATAGATTATCTCAATTTTGCATCATCTCTATCGTCAACTACCAAGCAGTATTATGAAGCAGTAAGAAAGATAGCCCCGAAATTTAAAGACGACCAAATCAAATATCCCACATTGAAATTGCTTAAAATCTTTTTCAAAAATTACATCCGCACTTAAAACAATAACCGCAAACTAATGATTTATGAAAAGCCATGAATTGTTCCTAAGTCATTAGTTTGTAAATTTGATTGCAAATAATTATTCCTAAAAATAAATGAAATACGCATTAATCACTGGGGCAGGCAGAGGCATAGGGAGAGCTGTAGCAGTAAAATTGGCAGAGATGGGCTACAACATCATCATTAATTACAAAAGCAATACAGAAGAAGCCAATAAAACCCTAGCATTGGTACAAGAGAAAAATTGCGAGGGAATATTGATGCCCTTCGATGTAGGCAATAGAACACAAGTAGATAGCACACTTGGTGCATGGATAGAGCAAAACCCTGACAAAACAATTGAAGTATTGGTAAACAATGCCGGAATAAGAAAAGATACTCTATTGATGTGGATGAAGCCTGAGGAATGGGATAGTGTAATAGATGCTAGTTTGAATGGATTTTACAACGTAACTCGGCTACTCATCAATTCTATGTTACTAAAGCGATATGGCAAAATAGTGAATGTGGCTTCATTATCGGGCTTAAAGGGAATGGCAGGGCAAGTCAACTATTCATCGGCAAAGGCAGGATTGATAGGGGCTACAAAGGCTTTGGCACAAGAGGTAGGGCGTAGAGGAATAACGGTAAACGTAGTGGCTCCAGGATTTATAAAATCAGATATGACCGAGGGCATCAACGAAGCAGATTTTAAAAAAATGATTCCTTTAAACCGTTTTGGTGAGGTAGAGGAAGTAGCCGAATTGGTTGCATTTTTGGCATCTAGTAAATCTTCGTACATCACTGGCGAAGTAATTTCGATTAATGGGGGCTTATATTCTTAATCCGTTTGCGAATGAATAGGGTAGTAATCACAGGCATGGGTATTTATTCCTGCATTGGCAAAAATCTGGAAGAGGTGAGAGATTCACTTTTTCAAGGCAAGTCAGGAATTATATTCGATGCCCCTAGAAAAGATTTAGGATTTCGCTCGGCACTTACAGGCATGGTGGATACGCCTGTATTGAAAGGCAAGCTAGACCGTCGCCAGCGATTGTGCATGGCCGAAGAGGTCGATTATGCTTACGTTGCTACCGTAGAGGCATTGCAAAATGCTAGGTTAGATGAGCAGTATATGAGCGATCATGAGATAGGTATTCTTTATGGCAATGATAGTTCGGCAAAAGCGGTGATAGAGGCCACTGATATTTCAAGGGCAAAAAAAGACAATACATTGATAGGTTCTGGTTCTATTTTTCAGTCGATGAACTCGACTGTAACTATGAATTTATCTACTATTTTTAAATTAAAAGGAATAAATCTTACGGTGAGTGCGGCCTGTGCTAGCTCTTCTCATGCTATAGGTTTGGGCTATTTTTTAATTAAGTCGGGCATGCAAGATTGCATCATTTGCGGCGGTGCACAAGAAATCAATAATTTTGTGATGGGTAGTTTTGATGGCATAGGTGCATTTTCTATTCGAGAACATAGTCCCGCACAATCATCTCGACCATTTGACAAAGATAGAGATGGGCTAGTGCCCAGTGGTGGTGCAGCAACGGTGATTATTGAAAGCCTGGAATCGGCACAAAGAAGAGGTGCACCTATACTGGCAGAGGTAATTGGCTATGGCTTTTCGTCTAATGGCGAACACATCATTCAGCCCAATGTAGAAGGCCCTACTCGCTCGCTGAGCAAAGCCATGAAAGATGCCAACCTGCAAGCTGGCGACATAGACTATATCAATGCCCACGCTACCTCGACCCCACTAGGCGACTCGTGCGAGGCAAAGGCAATGGACGCAGTTTTTGGGACTCACCAAACGCCCATCAGCTCTACCAAATCAATGACAGGCCACGAATGTTGGATGGCAGGAGCCAGCGAAATTGTTTATTCTTTATTGATGATGCACAATGATTTTATAGCTCCGAATATTAACTTTGAAACTCCAGATGAAGATTCGGCAAAATTAAATATCATAGCACAAACCAAACAACAAAAAATAGATACCTTTTTGAGCAATTCATTTGGCTTTGGGGGAACAAACTCAACTTTAATTGTGACAAAATTTAAGCATTAATAACATGATGACAAACGAAGTAATTATAGAGAAAATCAATGGATTCTTGGTCGAGGAATTTGAGGTTGACTATGACAAAATTTCTCCGCAAGCCATATTGAAAGATACACTAGGTCTCGACAGCCTAGATTATGTAGATTTAGTAGTAGTAATAGAAAATACTTTTGGCTTTAAAGTAAAAGGCGAAGATTTTGTGGGCATATCTACCTTTCAAGATTTTTACGACTACATCATCCTCAAAGTAAATGAGAAAAACCAAGTCGTGGCCTAATGTCTAAATGGAACGGTAAATCTCAAGCCAATGTATTAGGTTATCAAATTCTTTATTATATCATGAAATATGCAGGGATAGGCACTGTGTATTTTATTCTACGGTTTGTTGCTTTATATTTTTTAATATTTTCTCGATATGCCTCCAAATGCCAGTGGTATTATTTTAGAAAAAGATGGAATCAAGGAATATTCAAATCAATATTCAGTATGTATCAAAATTATTATCTGTTTGGGCAAACACTGGTAGATAGGGTGTATATGATTTCGGGAATGGGCAAAAAATTTACGTTCCAGTTTGATGGCGAAGAACACATTACCAATATGCTAACACAGGGTAAAGGTGCTTTCCTCATCAGTGGTCATGCTGGTAATTGGGAAATAGCGGGCTATTTGCTGCATAGAATACCAGCAAAAATTAATATTGTAATTTTTGAAGCAGAGCATGAAAGTGTAAAAACTTTTTTAGATGGCGTAAAAGGGAAAACACACGTAAATTTGATAGCAGTCAATAACGATAGCATTGACCATATTTATAAAATAAATGAAGCCATAGAAAAAAATGAAATTGTGTGTATTCATGCCGATCGATTTGTGGCAGGTAGCCCTACTACCGATGTTGATTTTTTGGGTGCAAAAGCAGCGTTTCCTACAGGACCATTTATACTTACTACTCGGTTGAATGCCCCACTATCATTTGTATATGCTATGAAGGAAGGTAGAAAGCACTACCATTTTTTTGCAAGTGAACCCATCGTGGCAAAAAGCAATTTGGGGAAAGTAGAAAAGCAAGCAGAAGTGCACCAATTGGTAAAAGATTATGTGCATTCGCTAGAAAATATATTACATGCTTATCCGCAGCAATGGTTTAACTATTATCAATTTTGGAACAAATAAATTCAAACAAAATTCAACGAAATATTATCCATGAGATTTTTTAATACCGACAAACTCACCGCTATAGAAGCTAAGCAAGAAGCTCAAAAAATTGCCTTTGCCCCATTTGTTTTTCAGGCTTCTAAAGCACTTCGTGATTTAGGAATTTTAGAACTAATCGAACTTGCTGGCGATGCGGGAATAACGCTAGACCAAATTTTAGAAAAACTAACCCTTACCCGCTATGGAATACGGGTATTGCTAGAGGCTGGCTTGGGTATTGGTTTATTAATAATCAAAGAAGAAAAATATAAACTTACCAAACTGGGTTATTTTATATTACATGACCCAATGACCAAGGTAAACATGGACTTTGTGCACGATGTGAATTATGAGGGATTTTTCCATTTTCAAGAGTGCATTACTACAGGAAAACCAGCAGGACTAAAATCTATAGCAACCAATAAAGACACTGTTTACGAGGCCTTGGCAACATTGCCTAGTAAAGTAAAAGAAAGTTGGTTCAATTTTGACCACTTTTATTCCGATGCTGCATTTCAATATGTGCTGCCACTTGTGTTCAAAGACAAGGTAAAAAAAGTAATGGATGTAGGTGCAAATACTGGAAAGTGGGCCTTGAAATGTACCGAATACAATCCAGATATAGCAGTTACCATGTGCGACTTGCCAGGGCAGTTGAACGTAGCACTGAAAAATATGGAATCAAATGGATTGTCTAATAGAGTTTCTGGCTATGCCATCAATTTGCTAGACCCTAGCACCACACTACCCACAGGCCACGATGTGATATGGATGAGTCAATTCCTAGATTGCTTTTCAGAAGAAGAAATAGTGATGATATTGAAAAAAGCTGCCGATGTAATGCAAGAGGGCGATAGACTTTTTATATTAGAAACTTATTGGGACAGGCAAAAATATGAGAATGCAGCCTTTTGTTTGCAACAGACTTCGCTATATTTTACCTGCATAGCCAACGGCAATAGCCAAATGTACCATGCCGATGTAATGCATGCCTGTATAGCCAAAGCTGGGTTAAAAATAGTTGAAGAAATAGACCACCTTGGCATTAGTCACACCCTAACACAGTGCATAAAAAATAATTGATGCTAGTTTCAAAAGAAGATATACTTACACTCATTCCGCAACGGAAGCCAATAGTGATGATAGATACCCTAGAATCGTGCAACGACAAGGGTGCTACTACCACATTTGAAATATTGGAAGACAATATTTTTTGTGTCAATGGGGAATTTACAGAATCAGGATTGGTAGAAAATATAGCCCAAACAGCCGCTGCACATGCAGGCTATCTATGTAAATTAAACAATATTCCTGTACCTATTGGCTTTATTGGAGCCATCAAAAATTTAGAGATAAAAAAATTACCGAAGCAAAACAATGTTTTGCAAACCAGCATTGTAATAGAAAATGAAGTGCTGGGCGTTATGCTCATTCAAGGTTCGGTGATGGTGGGCAATGAACAAATGGCATGTTTGGAAATGAAAATTGTAATCAAAAAATAATTGCAAAAATTAGAAACTAAAACTACACTTACCGATGCGGTAATCGTGCCTGTAAGGTTTAGCGAGGCAGACTCGCTAAGCATTGTATGGCATGGCCACTATATCAAATATTTTGAAGATGGTAGAGAATCTTTCGGCAACAAATATGGAATTGGGTATTTGAATGTATATCACCAAGGCATAGTAACGCCCATAGTAAAAATAGAGTGCGACTATAAACGAATGCTCAAATACGGTGACAAAGTTTTGATAGAAACCACCTATTGGGATACCGATGCTGCAAAACTCATTTTTACCTACGACATTAAAAATGCCGAAACCCAAGAATTGGTGGCCACAGGCAAGTCGGTACAAGTGTTTTTAAATACCGAAAGAGAATTGCTGTTGAATGTGCCAGAATTTATATCCAATTGGAAAAAGAAATACCTGCCTACCCATGCGTAAAGTTTATTCCATAGCTGACACTATTTTTGCTCCACTAGGCTTTAGTACACAAGAAAACTGGGCGGCATTGGAGCAAAATATTTCTGGAGTTGCTCCATATCATAGCACTCAAGAGGAATTAAATTATTGCTATGCAGCAGTAATCAACAATGAAAAGTTGGAAAATAAATTTTCCCTATTACCCCCTTCTATTACCCCAGCTACAAAGCTAGAGAAAATGTTTATCGCCTCCATTGCAGATGCCTTGCAGCATACTTCTGTAAACGTTTCTAGCAATCGTACTTTGTTTGTATATGCCACCACCAAGGGCAATATTGATGTATTGGACAGCAGAAACTTTATTGGCAGTGGCCGAGTAAAATTATTTGACATGGCCCAGTATGTGACAAAATATTTTGGCAACCCCAACCAACCTTTAGTTATTTCCAATGCTTGTATTTCTGGTGTGCTTGCTATTGAAGTTGCTAGTAGCCTAGTAAAACGTGGGCTATACGATCATGTAATAGTTACAGGTGGTGATTTGGTTTCCATGTTTACGCTGTCTGGTTTTCATTCTTTTCAGGCACTAAGCCACGGTGTATGCAAACCATTTGATAAAGATAGAACTGGCATCAATCTAGGCGAGGCAGCCGCCACAATGATACTTTCTGCTGAACCACAATTGAGCAGTGATATAGAAATTTTAGCAGGAGCCACTTCCAACGATGCCAATCATATTTCTGGCCCATCTCGCACTGGCGATGGGCTAGCCAAAGCTATGGATAGTGCTATCGCTAATGCTTCTATTGATTACAGCGATATTGAATACCTTCTGGCACATGGTACAGCAACCATTTACAACGACGAGATGGAAGCCAAAGCCATTGAAAGTAGAAACCTTAGCCACATACCTACCAACAGCATGAAGGCCTATTATGGCCATACGCTAGGGGCTGCAGGCGTGGTAGAAACCATCATTGCTATGCAGAGCATGAAAAAAGATACTATTTTCAAATCTTTAGGATATGTGCAAAGTGGCGTTAGCACTGAGCTAAATGTGGTAACCAAAAATACCACCACCACCATTGCTTACGCTATGAAAACAGCATCGGGGTTTGGAGGTTGCAATGCTGCACTAATTTTAAAAAAGTAAAATGGATTTATTTATAAATAGCTATTGCCACATAGGCCAATCTACTATATCTAAGGATGGGCTAGTGCTTCACAACCTAGACGGTATAGGTATAGAAGAAATGCTAAAAAATGGATACCAATTACTAGACTTAAATTATCCCAAATATTACAAAATGGATTCCTTATCCAAACTTGGTATATTGGCGGCAGAAATATTATTGGCAGAGGTGAATTGGGAAAAACAATTTACAAAAGATGCTTTTGCCATCATGCTTTCCAATAGTGATTCTTCTTTAGATACCGATATAAAATACCAAAAAACAATTGCTCAAAAGAATGCCTTCTTCCCTAGTCCTGCAATGTTTGTGTACACCCTTCCAAATATTGTAGCAGGCGAAATTGCAATCAAACATCAATTAAAAGGAGAAAATTTATTTTATATTTCGCAATCTTTCGATACCCATCAAACACAAATATTGGTAGAAAATATCTTTTCAAAACCACAAACTAGTGCTAGTTTAGTAGGCTGGGTAAATGTATTGAATGAAAATTACGATGCTTTCTTGATGCTAGTATCGCCTTTACTAACCGAGCAGGCCATCAAATTTGAAGCACAAAATATAGATACTTTATATACGCATAATTATGGATGATTTAATACAAGAATTAAAGAAAGAAATAGTAGAGCAGCTAAACCTACAAGATATAGACCCGAGTACCATTAAAGACACTGATCCATTATTTATAGACGGTTTGGGTCTCGATTCTATAGATGCACTAGAGTTAATCGTGCTGTTGCAAAAAAAATACGGTATCAAACTAGCGAGTGCCGAAGATGGTAAAGAAGTATTTTATTCTGTAAAATCAATGGCAACCTACATTACCAAAATGCAGCAGAAATAATTTCCATACAAAATTTCCAACACCACCGCCTAATATTACACCTTGAAAAAAGTTTTCGTCACAGGTTTGGGAACTATTTCTGCTATTGGCAACAATGTAGCAGAAAGCTACCGGTCGCTACTGGCCATGCGTTCAGGTATATCGGCCATGCAGCTGCTCGATTCCAATTTAAAATCGACGCTACCAGTAGGTGAAATAAAACTTACCAATACACAGCTACTACAACTATTGGGCATAAGCCATAGCCAACGCATATATTCTCGCACAGCACTCTTAGCGATGATAGCCGCCAAAGAAGCATTTCACCACGCACAACTACACCGCCGCCCATTAGCTAGAACTGGTATGTTTGGTGGCACTAGTGTAGGTGGCATGGATAGAGGCGAGGAATTTTACAAAGATTATTTGGCTAGCCCTTCTTTGGCTAAGATAGATTATGCCAAAGTACACGACTGTGGCGAAAGCACAGAATGTGTGGCCGATATGCTAGGCATACAAGATTTTGTTACTACCATAAGTACTGCTTGCTCTTCGGCAGCCAACGCCATTATGCAAGCTACCAAAATGATACAATTGGGATTGCTAGATACAGCCATAGCAGGCGGTGCCGATGCGTTTTCACTATTTACCCTCAATGGATTTAACTCGCTAAAAATTCTTTCTGATGAATTTTGCCAACCTTTTGACAGCAACCGAAAAGGGCTAAACCTAGGCGAGGGTGCGGGCTTCATTGTATTAGAATCAGAAGAAATAGTAGAGAAAAACCACAAAACTCCGTTGGCAGAAATTACAGGCTATGGCAATGCTTGCGATGCCTTTCATCAAACAGCCTCTTCGGCCGATGGGCAGGGGGCTTGGCTGGCTATGAATGCTGCAATTGGGCAAAGTGGTATAGCACCAGAACAAATAGGCTATATCAATATGCACGGCACAGCTACGCCCAACAACGATTTGTCAGAGGGTACAGCCGTAAAACGAATTTTTACAAATGGCGTTCCTGCATTTAGTTCTACCAAGGCATATACCGGGCACACCCTAGCAGCATCGGGCGGCATCGAGGCCGTATTTTGCACTTTGGCATTGCAACATGGGGTGGCTTTTCCCAATCTTAATTTTCAAACACCCATAGAAGAGCTAGGGCTAGTGCCAGCGACCGATGTCACTTCTATTCCTAATTTAAAACACGTACTTTCCAATTCGTTTGGTTTTGGGGGAAACAACACATCACTTGTATTTTCAAAATGTTAAATTCGGCCATTTACATTGTGGGTATTGGTTCTGTATCTGCCCAAGGGTTTGATGAGGCTACTTTGTTGCAAAATTTGAATCCGCTACAATCTATTTTATCACACATTAAAGAACCCAACTATTCCCAGTACATCGAGGGCAACAACATTAGGCGAATGGGCAAGCTAATGAAAGCCTCTTTGGTTGCCGCCAAGCGTTGCATAGCAGATGCACAGCTACAGCCTCAAGCCATCATAACAGGAACTGGACTGGGCTGTATGGAAGAAACTGTGAAATTCTTAAACACCGTAATAGATACAGAAGGTGGCGTACTGTCGCCTACTGCCTTTATACACTCTACACACAATACCATAGGCAGCCAAATAGCTATTGCTGTAAATTGTACGGGCTATAATTCTACCTACGTTCACCGTGCATTTTCATTCGAGCAAGCACTTTTCGATGCACAATTGCAATTGCTCACCCACGACCCTACAGCACATCATGTATTGGTGGGCGGTGTAGATGATATGGTGCCAGTAGTTTTTGATGTATTGAAAGAACTTGATTTTTGGAAATCAGCATCTACGCCAATACTTGACAGCAAATCGAAAGGCAGCTTTGCAGGTGAAGGAATGAATTTTTTAATGCTGTCTAATCAGCAAACAAATCATGCTTACGCAAAGCTTTTGGGAATTAAAATGTGCTATAAGCCCCAATCTACAAACCAAGTAGCAACATGTTTGACAGATTTTTTATTAGAAAATAAAATATCACCAGTAGATATAGACTTGGTTTTACTAGGCGATAATGGAGATATGCGATTTACTGAATTTTATAATGCTATCATTACGCTATTCCCAGTTGCAAAGGCTCTGGGGTACTACAAACACTTGTGCGGAGAATATTTTACAGCCTCTGCCTTTGGTGTAGTATTGGCTTCATTAATATTAAAAAATCAATATGTATCTTCTGCGATTTCTGAAAATTACAATTCGGCAAAACCTTTAAAAAACATATTGCTATACAACCAGTTTCAAGGCGACCATCATAGTTTTTGTTTGCTGCAACATGTCGAAATATAATATTGCCCGCATTACTTTTCTACTCGCACTTATAGGGTGTTTGTATCTTCAAAATTTTTCCTTGACCATTGCCGTTACGCTAGTATTTGTAGGGGTATTAAGTGCTGGTGCATTCTTCATTAGGTGGAATTTTTATCATACCTCTATGCATTGCTTATCAAATTCATCAGCACTTTTTTTAACTTTCGACGATGGACCCCACCCACAGCTGACTTCCTTGGTATTAGATATGCTAAAAAAGCATCAATGCAAAGCCACATTTTTTTGTATTGGAAATAAGATTAAAGGCAACGAGCATCTGCTACAACGCATGGTGGCCGAGGGGCATACTGTAGGCATACACACTTGGTCACATAGCTATTGGTTCGATTTGTTACCCACCTACAAAATGAAACAAGAAATTGTAGCTACACAGTTGGAAATACAGCGTGCTACAGGTTTAGTACCTACGCTGTTTCGCCCACCTTATGGCGTTACCAACCCAATGTTGGCAAGAGCTATGAAATATACACACGTTACTTCAATAGGCTGGACTATACGCTCGCTAGACACCGTAATTAAATCATCTGAAAAAATTATAGCCAAAATAACCCCCCAACTGAGCGCAAAAAGAATTCTACTCTTGCACGATACACAGCCTTGTGCAGTAGAGATACTTCAATCCGTAATAAATACATGTGCAAGTAGCAATTTATTAATAGGAGATATACAACAATATGTAAAGTGTTATAGGTAGGTGTATTTATGATAGTATAAGTTGATTATTACTAGGTATATAATATATACAGGTATTCGTCTTTTACATTTCATTTTCCCACAATACTGGTAGAAGGCAAGGCTACATAATATAAACAACGACTGGGACAAGCTCGTCTTGGCCTTTTCAATTTTTCAGCGTCTAGCACCGAAATCCGTCGGTGCTGATATATAAAGGACGTCCGTCCGCTGTTTGAATTAAATTGCAAAATCAATAACTTGGCGTTTATTTTCAGCTAAAGATGAGCAGCAAATACAAATTTAAGAACACTTATCTTTCTTAGTAAACATCATGTATTATCGTAAACATCGGGCGGACGCCCTGCTCATAAAGGAGTACCGACGGACGTCGGCACCAGCGGGGCGGAAGCCCAGCTAATAAATGGACACCGACAGACGTTGGTTCTAGCGGGACGATACAATTTTGATTGATATTGATTCCTTAGTTGTTTTTTCGGTTTTAATCAACTAGTCTTTTAACTGGTCGTCAACCATATGGAACAATTCCTCTAGTTTCATCTTGTTTCCTTTTTCTCTTCGATAATGTAGAAGTACATACAAGGCTAAATAGCTAATAAACGGGATAGCTAAGACCATGAAAATATTGTTATTCGAAGCTTTAACATGATAAGTTTCCATTATTGCAACAATTAAAGCGAAAAGGCCACAACTCAAAAGCAAAATTAGTAGGCTAGTAAATGATGAAATTTTAAGTTTCCTTTTCATTATTTTCAAATCTATTAGACTCTGATCCGTACAAAGAAAGTGTTTTTTCCCCGTGTCGTGATTGGCCGCTGCAACCCAACGACCCTTTTTCATCTTCACATTTTCGACCCACACCATAGTCACGGAATGGTCATTCCGAACGGGAAAAGTAATATTAGCTAATTTGACTGGCTCCTCGCTTCCATTTGCAGTCCTTAAAAAAAATTCTACAATCTCTGTCGAGGAACTACTTATATTAGGGGAACTAACATAGCCTCCAAATTTTCCAACGTATCCACCACCACCAGATGAGTAAACCTTCGTTTTGGAGTGTTTCTGGAGCCCGATAACCTCTCCTTTTATTGATTCTACAGTTATGCCATTCATATAATTTTGTTTTGATTGAAATTTATTTGGCGAAATCAAGTGATAAATGCAACTTAATCCGATTGATTTATTTCTTTTAAAATTACTTAATTTGGTGTTAAATACACCTAAAATGACGTAAGTTTTCAACTTTCGTATCTATCTTTTTCCATAAATCT
>JAAFID010000030.1 GCA_013297765.1 Cytophagales bacterium
TGGGAACAATAGATGAAGCCACTGTATCCATTAATCCTAAAGGAATATATGTAGAATATGGTGTGTACATGACTTTGTCTGCTAAAAATTCATTTTTTAGCAATGTTTCAGACAATTTGGAAATCAATTATCAGTTTGAATTACCAGAAAATGCGTTGGTTATAGATTCTTGGCTATGGGTCGATGACGTCATTATAAAGGCCGATATTAGAGATGCTAAAAGTGCAAACACAATCTATGAGGGTATTGTGAAAAGAAGAAAAGATCCTTCAATACTTACTAAAGTCAGTGCAACTCAATATACTTTAAAAATATATCCACTAATCCCTGGCAAAAGTAGAAAAGTAAAAATTACCTATTTGTTACCTGCAATTTGGAATACCAACCAAATTATAGCAGAGATACCCACACAGTTGTTTAGAAATTCAAAATCGCCATTGAGTAAATTAGATATTATTTTTGTATCGAAACCCGAATTTGGCAACCCTGCACTTGAGTCGACCAGCGGAAATTCCTTTAGTGAAACCATATCGGCTAGTGGTATTGCGTTTACTAGTTTTATAGGGGCACAAGACATTTCCAATCCTTGTTTCATAAAATATAATTTGTTGGGGGTGGAAAGTATTTTCCTGAACACTTACAAATCTAAGGAAGGAGTAGGATATTACGAATTGGCAATTGATCCAAGAAAAAATCTAGGATTGACCTCGGTAAAAAAAGTAACTGTACTTATAGACTATGAAAATGGCAACTCTGATTGGTCCAAAACAGCATTGTTGGACAAAATAAAACACTATTTGGAAATCAACTTTTTGCCAACAGACTCTTTTAACATCGTTTACAATAAAATTAAAGTCTTAAAATCAAGCAACAAATGGATGCCCGCAGATGCAACTACTATTGGCAAAACCATCAAGGCATTAAAAGATATATCCATATCATCGTATAGCGCTCTTCCTGAATTAATAACCACAGGTATAGAGTTTGTAAACAATAGAAATACTGGAGGAAGTTTGCTACTCATATCAAACAACAGAAGCTTCAACAATTCTGCTAAAGCCAACGAGCTACTGGCTGATATAAAATTGCAAATGAATCCAATCATAGAGACTTCCATTATAGATTATTCAAGTCAGGTTTATGAAAGCGAATATTATGTTAATAGTAAATCTTATAGAAGAAATGAATATGTGTTTTCAAGTCTTGCAAATTATACCAAAGGGATAAGCGATGGCTCGTACTTAACTTTTAAATCTATAGATCAAATTTTTAACAATGTATTTTCAAATTTGGATTTAAAAATCAGCAATTTTGAACTTTACACTTCACTGAAAAATGGTGCTTGTTATGATAGAACTTTAGTCTCTGAAACATTCAACAATCAAACTATTACTGCCAATAATTATATTTTACAAACTGGCAAATATGAAGGCGATATGCCCATGGAAATAAAATTAAGTGGAAAGGTGAATTCAAAGTTTTATGTCAAGTCCTTGAATGTCCAGCCCAGTAGAACAGATAACAATCTAACCATGATTACTTCTGTTGGAAATGAAATTTTGGGACTAGAACAATCAATTTATTTTTATTCGGGCTCGGATATGAAGCATAATGAGATTGTGAATTTAAGTATTCCAAATAGAATACTATCTATCTATACTGCATTTCTAGCACTAGAACCAAGCGACACAGTATTTGCCTGTAAAGATTGTATAGATGAAACATTGCCAACAAGCATTGAAAATACGAATGTTGTAGATTCTGCTGCTATAGAAATTTACCCAAATCCATTTGCAGATATGTCTACTATTAAAATTAAATTTCCTACAAATACGAACGTAAATGATTTAAAAATTCAAATCAGTGACTTGATAGGAAAGCCTGTAAAAAATATAGATGTGAATATTTTGCCTTCAGCTAAAGCCACTGAATTTATTTGGGATGGCACAAATAATGAAGGTTCACCATTGCCCAACGGAACCTATTTTGTAATATTAAATACAGGAATCCAAAATACTGCAAAGAAAATTACGATTCGTAGATGATTTTATTGAATAAAAAGCTGAACATCTATCCAAGTATTGTAGATGTTTAGCTTTTTTATTCAAACATTCTATTTGTTTGCACTTTAGATGTGGTAATGATCGCCATTTTTTTACTACTTGGCCTTGAGCCAAAGTTATTACACCACTAGAAAATCTTTGGTCGCAACTAGTCACATCTTGGAGTATTTTTGTAGAATATCTATTGCATACGTGAATATCTTTTCTTGGTAGTGTTATAATTTTTAAAAAATTATCCATAATTTTAAAACTATTGAGTTTCACTTTATAATTATTACATTTCTAAACAACTAAATTCAACATGCAATTTTCCCCATTAGACATAGGTGTATTTATAGGTTATGTCGTTTTTGTCGTAGGTTTCGGTTTATATAAATCTAGAACCAAAAAAGGTGAAGAGAAAAGTTCTCGTGACTATTTTCTTGCTGGTAATACACTTCCATGGTGGGCTATAGGTACATCATTAATTGCTGCCAATATTTCTGCCGAGCAGTTGATAGGCATGACAGGTTCAGGTTTTAAAATAGGCTTGGCCATTGCCTCTTATGAATGGATGGCGGCTGCTACCCTTATCATTGTAGGTAAATTTTTTATTCCTATTTTCTTAGAAAAGAAAATATACACCATGCCCGAGTTTTTAAACGTGAGGTATGATGAGCGTGTGCGTACCATTCTTGCAGTATTTTGGTTGTTTTTATACGTATTTGTAAATCTTACTTCCATCATTCACCTCGGGGGCTTGGCTATAGAGCAGGTTATTGGGGTAAATTATTACTACGCTATTTATGCAATTGCTTTCTTTTCGGCTATATACACTATCTCCGGAGGACTTATGGCCATAGCTTGGACTGATTTTATTCAGGTAGGTTTCCTTGTGGCAGGTGGATTAATCACTTGTTACCTTGCCTTAGATTTTGTAAGCGATGGACAAGGTTTTTTCACAGGTCTAGCCATGCTAAAAGAAAAAGCACCCCACATGTTTGATATGATACTACACCAATCTCACGATTCGTACAAAGACTTGCCGGGCATAAGTGTTCTTATTGGTGGTATGTGGATCATCAATTTGAATTATTGGGGTTGCAACCAATACATTACCCAGCGAGCATTGGCAGCAAAAAGCCTAGCAGAAGCACAAAAAGGAATTATGTTTGCAGGATACTTGAAATTGTTTATGCCTATCATTGTAGTTATTCCAGGTATTGCAGTTTTTGTACTTCATCCAGAATTAGCACATCCCGATGGTGCATATCCTTATTTGCTAAATAAATTTTTAGTACCAGGTGTCAAAGGAATAGCTTTCGCAGCATTAGTAGCGGCTATAGTAGGCTCTTTAAGTTCTAAGACCAATAGCATTGCTACTATTTTCACTATGGATTTGTACAAATCATATATCAATAAAGGAGCGAGTGAAACAAGTCTAGTGACCATGGGTCGAATCACCACAATAGTCGCTTTGGTAATTGCTATATTGGTAGCACCTACCCTAAAAAATCTAGGTCAAGCATTTCAGTTTATTCAAGAATTTACAGGTTTAGTAAGCCCTGGTATATTTGTTATATTCTTATTTGGTCTATTTTGGAAAAAAGCAACTACTAAAGCTGCTTTGTTGGTAGCTATTTGCACACTTCCAGTTTCAGGAAGTTTAGCATTTTTTGCAGAATCTATTCCATTTATAGATAGAATGGGCATTGTATTTCTTTTGCTTTCCTTGCTTATGATTATAGTTAGCTTAAATGTAAACAAAGGAAAAGATAGAGATGACAAAGCCATAAATATAACCCCAGAACTATTTAAAACTAATGCTACCTTCAATATTGGTGCAATAGGAATTTTTATAGCATTGGCTGTTTTATATTATATTTTTTGGTAATTCTTTAAGCGTGTTTTTTGAATAATCTTTTATTCAAAAAACACGCTTATTTTTTTTAATTATAAGCCATATTTTACCAATCGAAGATGGCAAAATCAGTAAAATCAAAAAAAAACTCTAACTCTTTTGTAATATCTGCCAAGACTTATGGATACATTGTTTCATTTTTGGCTATTGCAACACTGTATTATCTCACTCTAGCATCCAATCTTGATTTTAAATCTCAAAAATATTTTTTAGTAATCACACCCAATACCTCTGTCCAAAGTTTGGCCAATACGCTTTCTAGCAAAGGAATATTAAAAAATAAATATACTTTTCAAGCCATTGCCAAAGCCATGCAATGGAAACAAGCAAAATCTGGAATGTATGCAATTCAAGCAGGTTGGGGCAATGTGCATTTGGTATCCCATCTCCAAAACACACAACCAATTAAATATCGTCAAATACAAGTTAGCTCGTACCGAAACCGGTCTAATATCATCCGCCAAATTTGTAAACAGACAAACCTTAATTTTAAACAATTTTATGAGTGTTTGAACGATAATGCTTTGTTAAAATTGCTCGGATTTACAAAAGAATCTATTTATGTAATATTCTTACCCAACCAATATTATGTGCCAGTACATACTTCGCCTAAAGAAATATTGGAAATTTTAACATCGCAGTTTGAGCAATATTGGACAGAGGATAAAATAGAAACTTTGTCAAATTCTAAATTAGACCCTATACAAGCCACCATATTGGCTACCATCGTTTTTGCCGAAACCAAAAATTTGTTTGAAATGCCAGTAATTGCAGGAGTATATATAAATCGTTTAAACCGTGGTATGAGGCTAGAATCGGATCCTACAATTGTGTTTGCAAAAGGTGATTTTAGTATGAAAAGAATTTATCAGAAGCATACCCAACAAGATTCCCAGTACAATACATACCGTAAAAAAGGATTGCCCCCAGGACCTATTGGGGAGATAAATATTGCAGCTATCGAGGCGGTTGTGAACTATATCGAACATGATTATATTTTTTTCTGTGCCAGCCCCAATCTAAATGGTACGCACCTATATTCTGAAACGTATCATGAACACAAGCAACACGCCGCTAAATATAGAGGAGCATTGAATAAACGAAAAATAAAATAAAAGTAAAATTAAAAAAACCTATACCTCTACTTTTATAAAAGTAGAGGTATAGGGAATACATATTAGAATTAATAAATTAAGCAGCTTTTACTTTGCTATATTTTACGGCTTGTTTAGTATAAGTAGGACAGGTTTTATGCTGACCACAAGACGTGATGAAAATGATAGACACTGCAGAAAAGAATATGATGAATTTTTTCATAACCATTTTTTTATAACACCTGTTTTTTGATATTCACAAATTTAATATTTTTTATCAAACTTGGAAATGCTTTTATGATTATTATTATCTTTTATTGTAGTCTTTTTAGAAAGACTATGTACCATTTTTGTAAAAATATAGCTTATTGAATCATCAAATTACAGCCCCTAATTTCGCTATGGTCTATTCTTCCCAGTACGCTAAAGGTACTGTCGTTATTGAGTTTGCCTAGGTCTTGAGTTTCTATGAACGCACAGCTATCTATATTTGCAAGGTCAATAATGTTAATGCCACCAGTATTACCCACTTTTTGCCATGAAAATGGATCGGTAAGTTCTCTAGTCATTACACGCATCGTAGGCGGGCATTCAAAATTACCATCTACTTTAGCGTATGCCTGAGACAACAATTCGGTCATTCCATATTCTGAATGAATAGAAGTTACTCCCAATTTCAACTTCAATGCTTGATGCACTTCTATTCTCGTTAATTCTTCCCTGCGACCTTTCATACCACCTGTTTCCATCACTATCAAGTTTGGATAATGCTGCCAATTCACTTCAGCAGCTAGGTCTAGCAAAGCATAAGTAACACCTATGAGCAATATTTTTTTATTTCTTTGTTGTGAAATGATTATTGCCTGCTCAATTTCGTGGGCTTGCCTTGGTTGAAAATAAGAAGATGTATCGTCGCCAGTTTGCTTCATAAAATCATCAACCATGTAAATCAATGACGAAAAAGGATTGTCTTGATAGGAGGGAAGTAGTGCCAAAACCACAAAATCTTTCAGCAATCCATACTGTTGCTCAAAGGTATGTTTAGCATTTTTTTTGTAAAACATCAAGTCAGAAACATAATGTTTGCTACGCTCTACAGCTGTAGTACCACTACTTTGAAAGTAAAAAGAAAAATTATTTGCCGAGTTTATTGCGTGCGTTTTGAAGAATGAAATTGGAAGAAATCGAATATCTTCCAAATGTTTTACTGCATTTGGCTGGCAAGAAATACTTTGTAAATATGCCGTATATATAGGAACATTCGCCGCCTGGTGACGAAATAATTCTAATGCCAACTCAGCAAAATGAGTAGAATCTGTGTTAAATATTTTATCTTTGAAAGTAGTAGCAAAATCCATTGTTTCAAAGTTACAACGAACGCATCATGCTAAAAAAGTTTTTTATCATTTCTATTTCTTTGTTCGCATATTTTACACTCTTTTCTTGCAAACATCCCAATTATTCTGAAATCCCACAGATTGAATTAAAATCATTTAATAAATATTATAAAGCAGATGATTTATCTTCTTCGGAATCATACGTATTTGAATTGAAATTGAAGGATGGCGATGGAGATTTGGGCCTAAATGAAAATGATTTACCAACCCAAGAAGCAGTGCAGGTTATGGTAGGAGGCGATAGTATTAGTTTTGACCAATCCAATCCTCTCCTAAAATTCAATTGTATAGAATGGGATAAATTTTCTAAAACTAAGATTATCAGAAATATAAATTATAATAATATTTTTTTTGAAATAGATAAAAAAGTAAATGGGAAATATATTAAGCTAGACAATTCCTGTACTTCACTTTATGCCTATAGATTTGAACGACTATCTCCAGAAAATTATACTGGTCCAATTGACGTTAATTTTACTTATAGCGCTCAATTAAGTTTGCTTTCCAATGACAATGATGTTGCTGATTTAGTAATGGTATTAAAACCCACAGACATCATTCGTATTCGTATCAGAATCACAGATAGGAAATTAAACGTGAGCAATGAAGTAATTACTCCAGATTTTAAGGTAGGTATAAATTGATTTCTTATTAATTTTTTTGCAAAAAGTGTAATAAAATTTGGGCTTTACAAAAATAGCAAGTAATGAATTGGAGAATTGAAGAAAAAGTTTTTGAACTAAAGTACAATTGGAAATTATCAAGAAATGAAACATCTGAAAAAACCAATCTATTTGTCACTCTAGATTACCAAGGATATACCGTCGTGGGAGAAATAGCCCCAAATATACGTTACAACGAAACACCATTATCTATCAAAAATGAATTTGCAATTTTATTAACTAATGGTTTAAGTGAGATAAATGAATTAAATATTTATCAAGAATTTATAAAAAATTTTAAAGTATCCAATGCTTTAAAATTTGGATTAGAATCTGCCATTACGGCACACACACTACAAAAGACTAAAAGCAATTTTTCATCTATTTTTAATACAAAATACACGACTAACATAGAAACAAGCTATACAATTCCTATCATGGATATAGGTTTATTAAAATCATTTATTTTTGAAAATAAATTAGATAGATTTAATAACTTAAAGTTAAAGATTAATAATGAATACCCCTTAGATGCTATTAAGGAAGTTTCAAAATATTATCACAAAACATTATTGGTAGATGCGAATGAAGCTTGGAATGATGTAGATGAACATATTAATTTTTTGTTAAAATTGAATAATTTTAATATTGAATTAATTGAACAACCCATGCCATCATCGCACAGTGAAGAATATATTTATTTAAAAAAACATACACCCTACCTTATTTTTGGAGATGAATCGGTAATAGATCAAGACGAATTGGAAAGTATTGCCCAACAATTTCATGGCATCAATTTTAAGCTAATGAAAACAGGTGGTTATAAAAAGACATTCAGTATGTTGAAAAATGCAAAAAAATTAGGTTTAAAAACAATGATTGGCTGTATGGTAGAAAGCACTTTGGGTATTTCAAATGCATTCCATTTTGCATCAGAAGTAGATTATGTAGATTTGGATGGTTTTATGCTGATAAAAAATGAGCCTTTTGGGCTCATAAAAGAGCAGAATGGCATTTTGTATTTAAACTGATTATCATATATTTGATGATTAAATTTTGAATAAATAATAATTTCAATTAAGTTTATGGTAATTGCAGATAAATATTTTAATTTATAATTGATAATCAAAGCAATAAAGAAATCTTCTTATTTTACGAAGACAATAAATTGTCTAATTCTATTAAAAATTAGACTTTAAATATTACAAAGGATGAAGAAAAAAGAGAAAAAACAGGCAAAAAAAATAGTACTTCCTAAAAAAATAACTAATAATAAAGCCTCTAATAAATCTAAGAAAATTGTTGCTAAGCCTGCCTCTGCAATCAATTTGAAAAAGACAATTTCTACAAAAAAGGCAGTTTCTACAAAATCTGGTACAAAAACAGAAACTAAAAAAATAGCTGCTAAAACATTGGCTAATAGTAAAATAATAGCTAAAAAAAATGATAACAATAGAGTGGCAACCAATAAGCCTAGCCCAAAATCAGCTGTTAAAAGTAAAACAATTGCAAAATCGGCGTCAAGGATAGATAGTAAAAAGATACTATTAAAATCAGTACCTAAAAACGAAAAAAAATTACCAAAATCAATAGTAAAAGGTAAAATAGCTGAAAAAAAATCTATAGCTAAAACAAAAGGTGTTACCAAAAAATCTACCCCTGCTAAACCTATAGCAAAAAATAAAGTACTAGTTAAAAAAACTATAGTAAAACCAATAACGGCTACTAAAAAAGTATCAGGAAATACCCCAAAGAAACCTATTTTAAAAACAAAAATAAATACAAAAAAATCAGTTGTATTGCCTGCCCCTAAGCAAAATAAATTAGTAAAAAAGCAAGCATTGCCAACAAAGGATAAAGTAAAACCGATAACCACTAAAAATAATGTCTTAGGCAAGAAACCTAGTCAATTGAAAAAGGTTATAAACGATAAAGTTTTAGCAAAAAATATACCATTAACTAATAAAAAGGTAGTTACAAAATCTACAACCAAAGCTATAGGTACAAAAACAACTCTTTTAAAGAAAGCAAAAGTAAAAACAAAAGCTTCCATTCCAGTATCTAGCAAGAAAGAAAAAAATGAAATTAAGATACTCGACGAAAATATAAAATCAAAAAACACTAATACAAAAAAATCGGCAACGCAAGTAGTGCCAGAGCCTACAAAAGTACCTAAAGCAAAAAAAAGTAACAAAGAAACTGTTAGGGATGAAGTAATTATTGAAAATATTGTTTTTGAAGAAGAGCCTAAGAAAACAGTACTTCACAAATTAGAAATTAAAAAGAATGTTCCTATAAAAGAATCAAAAAAGAACAAACAGAAAGCACTACCGCCGCCGCCTAGAGAGCTTTGGAGACCTGACTATAGCGGTAATTCGCCTAGTATAGATAAATACACCTTTGTTAATGCCAATAAGCCAGAACCTGTTAAAATAGAATCAGGGAATAGCACAGGCAAACCAGTTAAGTTTGAAATAAAAAAAGCAGATGCCAAAAAAACAGCAATCAAAACAGAATTACTACGCCATTGTCTTGAAATATTAAATAAAAGTGTTGCAATAGCAAAAAAAGAGATGGACGATGCACAAGAAAGTGCTAATGAAGAGAAAGGCAGCACCGAAGAAAAATTTGACTCTTTTAGAGAAAGTATGCAAGCTGCTAGAGATATGTTTGCACGTCAATATTCTGAGGGTGTAAATAGCGTGACACTTGTTAATAGAATTAACCCTACGTTAGAACAAAATGCTGTAATTTTGGGTTCGGTGGTAAGAACAGATTTAATGAATTACTTTGTAAGTGCAAGCCTTGGAGAAATAACAGTAGGCAAAGAAAAATTCATTGCTATTTCTATTCAAACACCATTATGTCAAGCCATTTTTGGTAAAAAGAAAGGCGATACATTTAAGCTAATGAATAAAACCTATACAATAAAAGAAGTATTTTAAATATAAATTCTAATACTTAAAAAAAACCATGTATGAATTTCATAGATGGTTTTTTTTTGAAAAAAATTGCGAAAGACTATAAATTAATATTAGATTACAACATCTTTTAAACCAACAATATAAAATTTATTAATAATGAATATACCTGTTAAAAAAAACAATATTTTATATGTCGATGACGAAAGTAACAATCTAATCTCGTTTAAAGCATCACTAAGAAACAAGTTTAATATTTTTACTGCTCAAAATGGCAATGAGGCATTAGAAATAATGAAAACTAACAAAATTTTAGTGATTATCTGCGACCAAAAAATGCCTGGGATGAGCGGAGTAGATTTGCTAGAAATGGTACTGGCCCAATATCCTGATACCATAAGAATGATACTTACGGCATATAGCGATGTTAATTCAATAATAGATGCCATAAATAAGGGTAGAATATACAGATATATAAGCAAGCCGTGGAATGAAGACGAATTGACCATTATTATTGAACATGCTTTAGAGTCCTATTTTTTAAGAGAAGAAAACAAAAAATTGATAGAAGACAAGGCTAGATTACAATTGTTGTTTGAACGGCAACAAAAAGAAAATGCAATATCTCAATTAGAGTCACTTAAAAACCAAGTGAATCCACATTTTTTATTTAATTGCCTAAATACACTTTCAGCACTTGTTCACGAAGATACGCAGGCCGCAGAAAAGTTTATTATAAAATTAACAAATGTATATAGATATGTTTTAGAGCAAAAAGACAAGTCCTTGGTGCGATTGGAAGATGAATTGCAGTTTATGCGGTCTTTTTTCTTTCTTCAGAAAATTAGATTTGGGGATAATATCCATCTATTAGAATCTGGGACTGGCGGAAATATACTTAATTACTATATTCCTACACTTGCATTGCAGCTGTTAATGGAAAATGCTATAAAACACAATATTATATCTAAGGAAAAACCATTATACATAGATGTAAGTGTAGATGAAGGATTATTTTTAATTGTAAAAAATAACTATCAAAAGAAAGAGAATAGTACCGATACAGGGATAGGATTAAATAATCTAACAGAACGCTATGCTCTTATTACCTCAACAAGACCGGAATTTACAATAGTAAACAATAGCTTCATTGCACGCATACCGTTGATAAGTTCATTTGCATAATTTTTTGATATTCAGTTATTAAGGTGGTATTACAAATGTTTTTAATTTTAATTACAAATGTTTTACTTTTGTTATTTACATTTGTGGTATGGGAAATGATATCGCTGATCGAATAGATTTAATCTTATTGGAGTTTCAACTTGCCCCTTCGGCCTTTGCAGATGCTATTCAAATACCTCGTGCGGTTATGTCGCATATCCTATCCAGAAGAAACAGGCCTAGTTTAGAGGTGGTTCAAAAAATATTAAAACAATACACTCAAATAAATTCTGATTGGCTGATAAATGGAATAGGGACTATGATACAATTAAATCTATTTGAAGATGTGAAGACTAGTTCAGTTGCTACAGATACTTTAAAATCTACTTCAGGGAATATCAGCCACCAAGAATCTATTGCTGATATAAAATCAAAAGAACATCCACAAACTATAGCAATGACCACCAAAGGGCTGCCCAAAAATGAAGTGCTAGATGATGTAAAAAATCCTGTTTTAAATTTAGATTCATCATCAATATATTCAGCAAATTCTAATCAAGAAATAACATCAGAGACAGTTCAATTGAAAAAAGAAAAACAAATTGAGAAAATAATATTCTTTTATTCTGACAAATCATTTTCGGTGCATTTTCCTGAATTTCAATAATTCATTTTCTTTCGTTTTGGTATTTTTGAGGTATTGGCTTTGAATATTTTTCTGTACCCATATAATATGTAAATTTGGGGCAAGGTAGCATTTTTTGCTATTTCAAAGCAGATTATCATTATATCCATAAAACGAATAAGCATGAAAACCGAAAAAGTAGATTGCCTTATTATAGGCTCAGGTCCAGCAGGCTATACTGCTGCAATTTATACTTCTAGAGCAGGGTTAAAACCTGTGATGTACACAGGTGGGCAACCTGGCGGCCAGCTAATGATTACTAACGATGTAGAAAATTATCCTGGCTACCCAAAAGGCATTATGGGGCCAGAAATGATGGAGGATTTTAAAAATCAAGCAACTCGATTTGGTACCGATGTGCGTTACGGTATGGCTACTAAAGTAAATTTTACAGGGTCAGTTCACAAAGTAGTCATAGATGATACTTTAGAAATAGAAACAGAATGTGTAATTATTGCCACAGGCGCTTCAGCAAAATGGTTAGGAATTCCTTCGGAAACTCGGTTGAACGGTAAAGGTGTTTCTGCATGTGCTGTATGTGATGGTTTTTTCTTTAAAAATCAAGATGTTGCTATAGTAGGAGCAGGTGATACTGCTTGTGAAGAAGCCATGTACTTGGCCAAATTATGCAAAAAAGTTTACATGGTTGTGAGAAAAGATACCATGCGTGCCTCGCAAATTATGCAAAAAAGAGTAATAGATACACCTAACATAGAAGTATGCTGGAACAGTGAAACTGATGAAATACTTGGTGAAAATGACGTCGAAGGCGTGCGACTACGTAATAATGTAACCAATGAAATTAGAGAACTTAGAGTTACTGGTTTTTTTGTAGCAATTGGTCATCAGCCTAATACGCAGATATTTAAAGGATGGATTGATATGGATGAGAATGGATATATTAAAACTGTACCAGGTTCTTCCAAAACCAATATCGAAGGTATATTTGCATGTGGCGATGCTCAAGACCATATCTACCGCCAAGCAGTAACTGCCGCTGGAAGTGGCTGTATGGCTGCACTTGATGGCGAGCGTTATTTAGCATCTAAATAACCTCAAATCCCCAAAACGATTCAATGGAATAGTATTCCGTTGAATCGTTAATATTTATTTTGAATCTTTACGATTCTATTTCTTTTATTTATATTTAGCACCATGATACAGAAGAAATTATTAATCTCTGTAACGATTTTATACTCTATTTGCGCTACGCAAATGGCAATGTCACAAACAAAACCAAAACAAAGTAAAGACTTTTATCAAACAAAAGCCCCTAGCATTAAGAATAATCATAGCGATACAACAGAATTGTTTGAAGAAGAAGATAATGATGAAGGTGCAGAGGATACAACACCACAGAAAGATTACAACCCTAGAAAGGAAATGAGTTTGGTAAGTGAAGATACCAGTAGCGAGCAAGAAGGAGAATTGAGCATAGTAGAGGTTGCCGAAGAAATAAAGATAGATTCAACTTGGATTACCTATGCAGAATATTTTGCAGTATGGGATTCAAAAAGTGTAAATCCTTATAAAATAGATGGTAGTAAGTTTTCAGACACCCTTTATCTAACCCTGTATGATACCGTAAATAATTTTAGATACGCTATGCCCCTAGGCAATTGCAAAAGCACCTCTTTATTTGGTCAGCGGCATTCTCGATGGCATTATGGTATCGATTTAGACTTGGAAACTGGCGACGCTGTATTTGCTTCTTTTGATGGGATGGTTAGAATATGCCAATATGATGGCAGAGGTTATGGAAATTATGTATTAATCAGACATTATAATGGGTTTGAAACTCTCTACGGCCATCTTTCAAGGCAAGATGTAAAGGTAGGACAATTGGTACATGCAGGCGAGCAAATAGGATTAGGAGGAAATACAGGGCGTAGCACGGGCTCGCACCTTCATTTTGAAATACGTTACGAGGGTAATGCAATCAATCCAGAACATGTTTACGATTTTTCTTCTAATAAGCTGAGAAGTAAAATGTTTAAATTAAGCCCTGAACATTTTGAGTATTTAAAATCAGCTCGTAAAGTATATTACCATCGCATCAAATCAGGCGAAACACTTTCTTCCATTGCTCGAAAATATAGGGTATCGGTAAATACACTTTACAAATTGAATAGAATGTCTAGTAGGTCTGTAATTAGGGCTGGTAGAAAAATAAGAATAAGATAGATTAATCCTAATAGAACGTCTATATTTATACCCACACTGACCCATTACTATCATGAAATTAGATGTATTAGTTTTTGCAGCTCATCCCGACGATGCAGAACTTGGTTGTGCTGGTACCATACTGAAACACATTGCATTGGGCTACAAAGTAGGTATAGTAGATTTGACCAAAGGTGAGCTAGGTACACGTGGCACACCAGAAACTCGTATTCAAGAAGCTAATGCGGCGGCAACTATACTTGGCTTATCAGCTAGAGTAAATTTAGGTTTGTCAGATGGTTTTTTGGGTAATTCAAATGCCGAATGTTTAAAAATTATAGCACAAATTCGAAAATTTAAACCTGAAATCATTATCGGCAATGCACCTTTCGATCGCCATCCTGATCACGGTATGGGCAATGAATTGATTATTAAAGCTAGTTTTCTTTCTGGATTAAGAAAAATAGAAACCCATCAAGATGGAGTAGTTCAAGATCCTTGGCGAGCAAAAAATAATTATTCTTACATTCAAGACCAATATATTAAGCCAGATTTTGTAATAGACGTTACACCATACTGGCATATTAAGAAAGAAGCCATACTTGCATTCAAAAGCCAGTTTTGGAATCCTGAAAGCAAAGAGCCAGCCAGTTATATTTCTTCCCTTGAATTCATTGAATTTATAGAAGCTAGAAGTAAAGAAATGGGTCATGCGATAGGCGCCAAACATGGAGAAGGATTTATAAAACATAGACAATTAGCTGTAAATAATATGTTTGATTTGCAATAATAGATATAATGGCAATAGATCCAGAACTGATATTAAAAGATTTGAAATCAAATGAATATGCTCCTGTATATTTTTTACAAGGCGATGAGCCATTTTATATTGATCAAATAGCCAACTATATAGAAAAAAACTGTTTGCCTGAACATGAAAAATCTTTTAACCAAACAATATTTTACGGGAAAGATACCAATACCAATACTGTAATTCAGCGTGCTAGACAATTTCCCATGATGGCTGAGCGTACGTTAATATTAGTGAAAGAAGCACAGGAAATGACTGATTTAGAAAAAGATACTAGTGCAAAATTAATAGATACCTACATACAAAATCCGCTACCTTCTACTGTATTGGTCTTTTGCTATAAAAATAAGAAACTTGATGCCCGAAAAGCATTAACTAAAGCTATAGACAAATACTGTAAACTTGTTACATCAGAAAAGATTAAAGATTATAAATTGGATGCTTGGGTAGAAAATTATTTTGCAAGCAAACAATTAAAAACTACCAAAAAAGCCTGTCATATTATTGCTGAAAACATCGGAAATGATTTGAGCAGGATTGTGAATGAAGTGGATAAAATTCTCATTAATGTAGATCTTAAAACTACTATTGATGAACATATTGTAGAAAAGTATATAGGTATCAGTAAGGAATTTAACGTTTTTGAATTGCAAAATGCACTTTTAAAAAAAGATATTTATAAATCTAACTTGATTATAAAGCATTTTCAATTAAATCCCAAAGCAAACCCTTTGGTTATGGTCATCACCTCTTTATTTTCGTGTTTTAGTAAATTGCTACTCACTCATAGTGAAGAAGATAAATCCGAAACATCACTGTCAAAAGTACTTATGATACACCCGTTTATAGTTAAAGATTATTTGGCTGCAAGTAAACTATATACCTATAGTAAAAGCATTGATATTATGGCCTATTTGAGAAAAGCCGATTTGCAATCTAAAGGTGTGGATGCTGGCGATATGAGTGACGAAGATATTATGAAAGAATTGGTCTTTAAAATTTTACACTAAAGTATATCCAAATGATGCTGTTGTCGATGTTAAAATGCAAATGCCCAAAATGTAGAAAAGGACACCTGTTTATTAATTCTAATCCTTACATAATAAATATGTTGTCAAAAATGCCTAAAAATTGCGAAGTTTGCGGGCAACCTACTGAACCAGAACCTGGTTTTTACTTTGGTGCTATGTATGTAAGCTATGCACTAGGTGTGGCAATGTTTGCATTTTTATTTGTATTGGTAGAATTCATATTAAAAATAGGCGGTTACCACTTTATGTGGATATACTCGTTGGTAATGTTGCTTTTATGGCCTGTTGTTTTTAGAGCTTCAAGAGTAGTTTATATATATACATTTGTAAAATATAATGCTGCTGCCAATTTACGATCTTCTACAGCAACAATTACAAAAAAACTTTAATATTAGGAAGATTGGGCTATGCCAAACAAAAAGCTTGATAATGGGGGTAATGAAAAAGAAATAAAAGTGTTGCTATGGAATCAAATGATTCAAAATTTAAATAACAATATTTCAGAAACGAACAAATCCCTGGAAGCTATGAAAGAAGCTAGAAATGGCGAAACAAAAAGTAGTGCCGGCGATAAGTATGAAACTGGTAGGGCAATGATGCAAATAGAGATTGATAAGTATCAGTTGCAACTGAGTAAAACCAGAAACTTAAAGAACGAATTACAAAATATACAATTAGACAAAAAATATCAACAAGTAGAAATAGGAAGCTTAGTATTTACAAATGTACACACTTACTTTATTTCTATAGGAATGGGCAAATTATGCTTAAATGATACTCCATACTTTGCTATCTCTCTAGCATCTCCTATTGGGGCATTACTCAAGCACAAAAAAGTTGGAGATTCGATTTTGTTCAATAATCAAAAAACTGAAATAAAGAGCATTGCATAAGAATAAACATCAATTATCCTACTTTGTAAATTTTTCTTTAGCTTCTACATAAAAAATTACCTTCACAGCAGTATTTCTTTTGTTTTTTTCATAAACGAAAAATTCAATTATTGCTGTTCCAGGACTATTACTCGGGAAAAAATTCTGATCGAGAATTCCTGTTTTACCTTTGTCTAATACAAATACACCGCTATCTTTTTCTGCACTATAACATTTACCTGGCACACAAGTAGTCACAAACCAATTAGTTGGCAATTTATTTTTCAATCTATACCATTGATATGTTTTTTTATTATGGCTGGTATTGGTAAATTTTCCCTCTGCAATAATCTGTTCATCTGTACAATAACCTTTTGCAGCAATATCGAGGCTAGGAGCAATATGAAAATCTTGGGCATGGAGAAGGTTACAAAATAGACTTAAAAAAATGATTAAAATACAACGATTTATATTCATAACGATTATGATTTCAATTTTTCATTGTTATGATGGCGGTCATGGTCACGTATAGATTTCTTTTCTAAATTTTTCTCAAATTCTTGAGAGAGGTCTATCCCAGTTTGATTGGCAAGACATATCAATACAAAAAGTACATCGGCTAACTCGATGCCTAAATCTGCACCTTCGTCTGATTTTTTAAAAGATTGTTCGCCATATTTTCTAGCAATAACTCTTGCAACCTCACCTACCTCTTCGGTAAGTATAGCTAGGTTGGTTAATTCGTTAAAGTATCTAACACCATGCTGTCTAATCCAGTTATCTACCAATTGTTGTGCCTCTTTTATGGTCATTTTTCTTTAGAATTTAATACAATAGTAACAGGGCCATCGTTGATCAAAGATACTTGCATATCAGCACCAAATTCACCTGTTTTTAATTTATCTCCCAAAATATTCTTTAATTTTTCAATGCAATATTTATACAACGGAATGGCTATTGAAGGCTTTGCGGCTAAGATATAAGAAGGTCTATTGCCTTTAGTGGTGTTTGCCAGCAATGTGAATTGACTGATTAACAGAATTTCGCCATCAATATCCATTAAAGACAAATTCATCTTTTCTTCTTTATCAGAAAATATTCTTAACGAAAGTATTTTATTGCAAATCCATTCTGCATCTATTTCAGTATCATTTTCAGCAATCCCCACTAAAATAACTAGCCCTGCACTGATTGCTGCATGTATTTTTTTGTCTATAGCAACACTAGCTTGAGAAACCCTTTGAATTACAGCTATCATATAAAACTATTGATTAATAGGGGAAATATATAAATTTTTTTATAAAGATTATAAAATTATATCATCATGTATGAGATACATTTTATAAAAATATTAGAGGGAGTATTATAAAAATAAAAAGCCAAATAATTATTAATTATTTGGCTTTTAAGTGATTCCAATTGGATTCGAACCAATGGCCTACTGCTTAGAAGGCAGTTGCTCTATCCAGCTGAGCTATGGAACCATGTTGTTTTAAACTAAAATTGGCAAATGGACTATCAATAGTCTATTTACCAACTTGATATTTTATAATGTCGGGGTGGCCAGATTCGAACTGACGACCTCCTGCTCCCAAAGCAGGCGCGATACCGGGCTACGCTACACCCCGAAAATTATTTACAATACTTTCTCCCTAGTCTTTTACTTTGGGTTTGCAAAGGTAATTAGTTTAATTAATTTATCAAGTAAAAAACAAAAATATACTGAGATAGATTTGTTTTAATTTTCCACAACAAAAAATCTGATTTGATAAATTAAAAAAAGCGGAGAGGGCGGGATTCGAACCCGCGGTACAGTTTGACCCGTACGACGGTTTAGCAAACCGTTCCTTTCGGCCTCTCAGGCACCTCTCCTTACTTTATTTCAAAAGTGTTGCAAAGATAGCATTTCAAATTTAATAATTACTATATATATCGTCAAATTTATTCAAATGTTGATATTTATATAGTAGCTTTGTTTTGAATATTAAATTTATGAGAATATATTTGTCTATAAATTCTATAGACTATAAGATGTGTAAAAAAACAACTTTATTTTTCCTAATTTTCATACTTTTTAACTCTTGTAGTTCTAATAAGGTTACGATATCCTTATCGGGGGCATTTGGGCTTTATCCTTTGGCTATCAAGTGGGGCGAGGAGTATTCTAAAATTCATCCAGAAATAAGATTTGATATTTCTGCGGGTGGTGCGGGCAAAGGAATGGCTGATGTATTGTCGGGCAATGTAGATTTAGGTATGCTTTCGAGAGATTTGAGTAAAAGAGAAATAGAAAAAGGGGCATATCCTATTGCAGTATGTAAAGATGCAGTGATTCCTACTTGTAATACCAATAACCCTGAATATCAACAAATATTAAAAGAAGGTTTAAGTAAAGAAGATTTTACAACAGTATTTACCACCGACTCTGTAAAATTTTGGGGAGATATATTGAGCAATGGCTCTAAAAAAGATTGCAAAATATATACTCGGTCTGATGCGGCTGGCGCACCTGAAACTTGGGCCAAGTATTTGGGTAAAAAACAAGAAGATTTAAGAGGAATAGGGGTATTTGGCGACCCTGGCTTGGCTGAAGCTGTAAAAAATGACCCCTTGTCTATTGGGTTTAATAACGTGGTGTTTATTTATAACGTAGCTACTGGTTTGCCCCATCCTAATCTTTCTGCGATTCCTATTGATAAAAATGGAAACGGGAAAATTGATGATATTGAAAATTTTTATAAAACTTTACCTTCGTTGGTAAAAGCAATAGGAGAGGGGCTGTATCCACAACCACCTGCTAGAGAGTTATATTTGGTTTCAAAGGGTAAAGTACAAAATAAAATAATTCAAGATTTTTTAACTTGGACACTGACTGATGGGCAAAAATATTTGACCGAAAATGGATACATTGGGTTGCCCGAAAAAACATTGAATGAAGGATTAAAAAAGATAAAGTAATGTCAGATAAAACTCGATTGCAATTTGATTACAGACTTAAAGGGTTGATGAAGTTATTTACACTCTTTGCAGTGCTTACTTTATTTATCATATTTATTGGTGTAGTTTTCAAATCTTACCCTATTTTAAAAACCAATTCTATTTTTCATTTTTTATTTTCTAGCGAATGGTTCCCACAAAAAGAAAAATTTGGTTTATTTCCATTTATAGTTAGTACGTTATGGGTTACGGCTATAGCCATGGTATTGGCAGTTCCATTTTGTATTTTAGCCTCCATTTATTTGTCAGAATATGCCGATAAAAAAATTATCGGTTGGATTACTCCATTGATAGATATTTTGGCAGGCATACCTTCTGTAATTTTTGGTATATGGGGTATTATTGTGGTGGTACCTTTTGTAAGAGATTATTTGGCACCGTTTTTTGGTAAGGTATCTACAGGTTATAGCTTAATTACTGGGGGGATTGTGCTTTCGGTAATGATAGTACCCGTGATGGTGAATATTTTGTTAGAGGTATTTGCTACGGTTTCAAAAGGCTTGAAAGAGGCATCTCTTTCTCTAGGTGCAACCAAATGGCAAACCATTAAAAATGTATTACTTCGTAAGGCAGCACCAGGAATAGTATCGGCTATTGCCCTATCTTTGTCTAGGGCTTTTGGGGAAACATTGGCTGTGCTGATGGTGGTAGGCAATGTGACCAAAGTTCCACATTCTATGCTAGATCCAGGACAACCATTGCCTGCATTGATTGCCAATAATTATGGTGAAATGATGTCAATTGATTTGTACGATTCGGCATTATTACTTGCTTCGCTCGTATTATTTATCATTGTATTGATATTCAATATTGCATCTCGATTGATATTGAGAAAAATGGAAAGGAATTTAGGTTAAGCCGATAGTTATGCAAGGAAAATTTATTGAAGAAAAAATATTTAAAGTTTTGATGGTATTTTCCACCTTACTCATCATCATAGCGTTAGGAACTATTTTGGGAAGTATTGTGGTAAAGGGGTTACCCGCACTATCTTGGGAAATGCTTTCTCAAACACCCAAAGGAGGATTTTATTTAGGGAAAAGTGGGGGAATATTAAATGCCATAGCTGGCTCTTTCTACATTGCCATTGGCTCTACTTTCTTCGCACTTTTTGTAAGTATTCCGGTAGCGCTATATATCAATATTTATAGAAAGAAATTTTCTAAATATAGCAACTTCGTTAGGCTTTGCTTGGATGTGTTGTGGGGCGTACCATCTATTGTTTACGGTGCTTTGGGATTTAGTTTAATGTTGATTATTGGCTTAAAAACTTCGCTTCTTGCTGGAATATTAATTGTTACTATTCTCATTATTCCTGTGATGATTCGTGCGATGGATGAAGTAATGAAAACTGTGCCCAAAGGATTGGTAGAGGCTTCATTAGCCCTAGGTGCAACTAAGGCTGAAACGGCATTAAAAGTAGTGGTAAAGCAAACTTTGCCAGGCATAGTTACTGCCATACTTATTTCCTTCGGACGTGCTATTGGCGATGCAGCCTCAGTAATGTACACCACAGGCTTTACTGATAATGTACCTGAATCTATTATGAATCAGGCCGCAACATTGCCTTTAGCAATACTTAATTTGGTAAGTAGCCCTATCAAAGAAGTGCAGGCTAAAGCTTACGCATCGGCTTTAGTATTGACCATTATTATTTTGGCTCTAAGTATTGCCTCTAGAATGCTTACAAAAAAATATACCAAAAATAAATTGTAGAACACACCAGATTATTTTTATACACTACTATGAGTCAGATTGAAAATAACAAAGGAAGTATTCAAGTACAAAACCTCAATGTGTACTATGGCGAACGCCACGCACTCAAAAATCTAAATATAGAAATACCAAAACATAAATTAACTGCTATTATTGGTCCTTCGGGCTGTGGCAAAACTACATTTTTAAAATGTTTCAATAGATTAATAGAAACCAATGAAAATGTTAATATTACAGGTCAATTTTTGGTAGATGGTCAAAATATCTTTGACCCTAAAGTAGAGATTACCAGTATTAGGAAAAAGATGGGATTGCTCTCTCAACGTCCTTACCCTTTGCCAATGTCTATTTATGACAATATTACTTATGGACCTAGAATACACGGAGAGCGAAATAAAACCAAGATGGCTGAAACCGTTGAATACTACCTGAAACAAGCTAGTTTGTGGGAAGAAGTAAAAGATCGACTACATAGCCCTGCTTCGGCACTTTCTATAGGTCAGCAGCAACGTTTGTGCCTAGCACGGGGGCTGGCAGTAGCCCCAGAATTTATATTGGGCGATGAGCCTACTTCAGCATTAGATCCTATTAGTAGCAAGCATATAGAGCAGAAATTTATAGAGCTAAAAAATCAGTACACGATAGTGGTAGTAACCCATAGCCTTCGTCAGGCTAGGCGAATAGCCGATTATATTGTATTTATGTATTTAGGAGAAATAATAGAACATGGCCCGGCAAAGGAATTATTAAGCAATCCGCAACATCAATTGACCAAAGATTATGTAACTGGTGAAATGAGCTAATAAATAAATGTTTCTTAAATTATTTTATACAAATATGTTTTAATTGAATTATATTGTTATAAAAATAGATTTTTTGAGGTACAATATATTTTATAGCATGTTGAATTGGTTTATTATTAAAGTATTATTTTTATGCAATTTATTTGCTCTTTTATCAACCGGTTGCAGTAATAGTAATAAAGATAAAGCCAGTACCATGCACCAAGGGGGATTATCAAAAAAATCTACCTTACATCTTACCGCATCTAAAAATCAAAAATGGCTAAAAGAAAGCCTAAATGTACAAGAAAATATATACGCCAATAATGCTTTAGGTATTAATTTGACATTGGATCTGGATGTTAATAGGTTTTGGCTAGATTCTGTGAAAAACCTTGGTTATGATGGGGTTTATATTAATTTTGTATGTTTAAAAGATGGAGTAAAGAAATACGAATCTCGGTCTGATTTATCTTTTAAGAATAGAATAAATACCAATAAAGGCATGTTTGTGTCTGCCGCAAGAAAGTGTACATATATATATCATTTCCCCTATAAAGACTTACAGTTGCACGAAGGAAACCATGAACTTTCTTTTGGCTACAGCCTGCATGGAGTAAATTTTCAAAAAGAAAAGGAAGCACAGGCTACCATGTTTGTGATAAAAAAGATAGATACAGCTAGAATAGCTTCAAGCATTTACACCACAAAAGCGACATCTCCCTGCTTATACAAAGTGTCCATTACTGTTAGCAAATTTGAGTTAGAAACTATAAATCACGATATACACAACTATGACTTTAGCCTTGGTGGTAGCGGTATGCCAGATCTTTATTGGGATATATTTTGTGGAGAAAAACTTACCTATTGTGCACCACAGATAAAAAATACATCAATTTACAACAGCACCCATGCTTCCGATTATTTTTATTGCTGTCAAGACGATATGATTACAATAAATTTTGCAGATTACGATAATGGTCCTTTCAATACGCAAGATGATTTGATAGCTTCTTGGCAAGGAAAAATTGCTGATTTACCTATTCAGAATTACGATACACTTCATTATGATAAAATGAAGTATGCATTATTTAAAGCTTCTGTAGTGAAATGATATCCTCTACATTTTCTAATAGCTTTTGGGGTAACTGTCTTAAAACCAAAATTCTCAATACTCGTGCCTCAAAAAGCCAGTTTTAATTTTTAGGCCATATCAATTTGTGAACATTTAAAAGGATTTCTAAAACGAGTTTCCAACGGTAGATTGCCTCCTTTAGCTACAGGTTAATGACTACTTTGAAGTTCATGGCTGCTGCCGATAAGAGCACATTGATTTCCTCTCCTCTCAATCCTTTCAAGAAGTTCCGCCACATAAGATAGTTGTGCTTTAGATGTCCTATGGCTGGTTCTATGGCCGCTCTTCTGCTGTACCAAAGCCAAAATTAAACTTTATGTCGAACTCCGCAATTTAAACATCAGTCTTGGGCAATAATACGCCCTATAACATCTAAGTCTTCATGGCTTGGCTTGTCGCCACCACGAAGGCTTAGATGTTCTTCTTGAGTGGGGTCTTTCTCTTCTATCCAAAAATTATTAAAGCCTTCGCCTACAGATATTGTGATTAGTTGCATTTGCAATAATTCTAGTACGGCTAAGAAATTATACACTATGGCAATCTTAGTAGGATAGTCGAGCAAAATATCGTCGAAAGTAACAATCCTAATTGATTTTAACTTTTGGATAATGTATTCTTTTTGTTGGGCTATCGTATATGGATATTGCTCTACAAAATGCGTAGGTTTGTTTTTTTCTTCTTGAAATCGCAACATGGCTTTTTCAAATACCTTCAATATTTTAAACAAGTCAAGCTCTTGTAATTCGTTTTCTACATTGCTGATTTCAGAAAGATGTTTTATCTCGGCTAAAATATTGCCACGTTTTTCTTTTTGCAATCTATCCAATTCCCAATCCATTAGCTCGGCAATTACCGATTTGTATCTTTTGTACTCAATCAAGTGAGCCACCAGTTCGTCTCTAGGATCTATTTCATTACCTTTTTCATCCAAATCTGGGCGAGGTAGCAACATTTTGGCTTTGATACGCATCAATGTTGCTGCTACTAGAATAAATTCACTTGCCACTTCTATATTCATTTGCTCCATATTGTGAATATAGGCAAGGAAATCGTTGGTTATTTTATAAATAGGAATATCATATACATCCAATTCATCTCGCTCGATAAAGAACAGCAATAAATCAAAAGGTCCTTTAAATAATGGAAGTTGTATTTCAAAACTCATAGCGAAAATTAAGCATAAAGTAAGCAACGAACAATGAGATTAGAAATAGCTATAAACCATTTATCCCCATTAGACTGTGGATAGCAAACGATACTATTTAACCGATTATTTTGTATGTTTATTTGCTATATTATTCAATATTAGTATTTTAAAATATTTATTAGAAGATTTTTTGATTTGTTTTATTAGAAGGCTAAGTACATCATTGGATAATTCTAATATTTTTTATCATATTTTTATTAAAATATTTTGTTTTTTTAGAATTAAAAATTAACTTCAAACTACAGGTGTGTTAAACAAATTCCATGTTCATGAAGATAGCCAAAGTAAAGTTAATGCTTATACTAGCACTATTAGGTACTATAAATACCTCTTTTACTAACAAATATTTAGCTATTGACAAAGGCGTTTTTAGTTTTACATTAAATAACAAACCTTATATCATTGAGGGCATTACTGCTAAGTTGCGTACTGTAACGGGTGGTTACAAGCAACTTTCACTAAGCAATGATTTGTTTACCTCATTTTTCTTCAATAATCCCACAGCTAAATCTTTTGAACTTACCACTAGCAATAGCAGAGAAGCTATCATTAGGTACACTAATCCAGCAAATTTACTTACTTTTTATCCAGAAAAGGGCAAAATCAATATTGTTTCTCTTGACAATGTTGCCCATCTTATTTCGGGCGATTTTGAACTTGAAATGTATCAAAAAGATCAGCCCAGTAAGAAAATTAAGATAACCAATGGTAAATTTATCAATGTACCCATTTTGGACAAATGAATTGCAATAGCATTATTGCAATATTAAATTTTATTCTATCAATTTTTTTTACTTCATCATAGTATTTCTATCAACAAATATTGGTTATACTTTCTATAAAGTATATATTCAATGTTAATGTGGTAATTCAAATCCTCATTATTGTTGTCGTAAACGAATAAATTGATTGTGTTGAACTATGTCGAATTTTGAAAAAGATAGAATAACATTAACCCGAAGCAATAGAACATGGAAAAAATGGGGTCCTTACATGACCGAGAGACAATGGGGAACTGTTCGGGAAGATTACAGCCCACACGGATCAGCTTGGGAATATTTTTCGTTTGAGCAATCACGCAGCCGTGCCTATCGTTGGGGCGAAGATGGCATTTCAGGCGTTTGCGATTCTAAACAATTTGTATGTCTAGGCATTGCCATGTGGAATGAGAAAGACCCCATCCTCAAAGAACGTTTATTTGGGCTTACGGGTAATCAAGGCAATCACGGAGAGGATGTAAAGGAAATTTATTACTACCTCGACAGTACACCTACTCATTCGTACATGAAATATTTGTACAAATACCCTCAAGCAGAATTTCCATACACTTCCTTAGAAATAGAAAATAGATTAAGAGGCAAATCGGAGCCAGAATATGAATTGATAGATACTGGAATATTTGACGACGACAAGTATTTTGATATATACACCGAATATGCAAAAGCCGATATGGACGATATGTGTATTCGTATCACGATACATAATAGAAGCGATGAGGCTGCACCTATACAAATGTTGCCATCAATTTGGTTTAGAAATTTTTGGTCTTTTGTATTAGACCCATACCGCCCCGAGATAAAATCAATGGATAACAATACATTTTTAGTCAATTGTAAAGATTTGGGAACCTATTATTATCATTTTGAAGGCAACCCAGAGATACTGTTTTGTAACAATGAAACAAATCATGAAAAAGTTTATGGTCACGAACCTACCGAAGGCTATTGGAAAGATGGTATCAATAATTATGTGGTAAATGAAGATATAAATGCAGTAAATCCTAAATTAGAAGGCACTAAAGCTGCTTTACGCTATAAATTTTTAATTCCTGCAGGTGGTAAAAAAGAAATAAAACTAAGGCTGAGCGATGTAAAACTAGAGCAACCATTTGAAGATTTTGATTTTATTTTCAAAAAAAGAATTAAGCAAGCCGATGCGTTTTATGCAGAAATACAAAAAGGGATAGACAATGATGAAATGCGAAGCCTACAAAGGCAAGCATTTGCAGGAATGTTGATGACCAAGCAATTCTATTATTTTGATGTATCGCTTTGGATTAAGGGCGACCCCATGAGTACACCACCTCAAGAGCGTATCAATGGCAGAAATAAGCATTGGAAACACCTCAATAATATGGAGATTATTTCCATGCCCGATAAATGGGAATATCCGTGGTATGCCGCATGGGACTTGGCTTTTCATTGTATTCCTCTAGCGGTAGTAGATCCTGATTTTGCTAAGCGACAATTAATATTGCTGTTGAGAGAGTGGTATATGCACCCCAATGGACAAATTCCTGCGTACGAATGGAGTTTTGGCGATGTAAACCCACCTGTCCATGCTTGGGCAACATGGAGAGTTTACGAAATAGACAGAGACATGCACGGTGGTAAAGGTGACGTTAATTTCTTAGAAAGAGTTTTTCACAAACTAATGCTCAACTTTACGTGGTGGGTAAATAGAAAAGACAGCGAAGGGCACAATATCTTTGAAGGCGGATTTTTAGGACTCGATAACATCGGAGTATTTGATAGAAGTGCACCATTGCCTACAGGTGGGAAAATCGAGCAGGCAGATGGTACCAGTTGGATGGCCATGTACTCGCTCAATATGCTAAGAATTTCGCTAGAATTGGCCAAAACCAACTCGGCATACGAAGATACAGCTTCAAAATTTCTAGAACATTTCCTATACATAGCTGGGGCTATTGCCAACTTGAGGGATAGTGGTTTGGATTTATGGGATGATGCCGATCAGTTTTTTTACGATGTGCTACATACCGAAGATAACGAGTACACCCCACTAAAAGTGAGGTCTATGGTAGGATTGATTCCACTTTTTGCAGTTGAAACACTTGAGCCAGAAATGGCAGAGCGTTTTCCCCACTTTAAAAGACGTTTGGAATGGTTTTTAAATTATCGTCCAGAATTGGCTTCGTTGGTTTCTACTAGGGAAGTACCTCACATAGGTATTCGGCGTAGGTTTTCGTTGCTTAGAGAAGGCAAATTAAAAGCGGTATTGAAAAGAATGCTCGATGAGCAGGAATTTTTATCAGAATATGGTATTCGTGCACTTTCTAAGGCACATAAAGATGAGCCGTATCAGTTTCACACCGAAGAACATGTCTATAGCGTAGGATACGAACCAGGAGAATCAGAAAGTGGTATGTTTGGTGGAAATTCCAATTGGCGGGGGCCTATTTGGTTTCCTGTAAACTATTTGATAATAGAATCGCTGATGAAATTTTATGATTATTATCGTGACGAATTTACAATAGAACACCCTGCAGGATCGGGCAATATGATGAATCTAAAAGAAGTTGCAGAGGAGTTGAGTATGCGTTTGGTAAAAATATTTTTAAAAGATAAAAACGGCAAACGTGCCGTATTTGGCGAAGCCGACAAATTTCAAACCGATCCACATTTTAAAGACCATATTTTATTTTACGAATATTTTCACGGCGACTCTGGCAAAGGGATAGGTGCATCGCACCAAACAGGCTGGACAGGCCTAGTAGCCGATTTAATACATTCCCACTACAGAAAAAAGTAAGAAATACAAATCAGCTTTATAAAATGATAGCAGAATTAAGAAAATTCAAAGTTTTCTAGTAACTATATAAGTGGACATTTATATAACCACTAGAGCAAATCTATAATTAAGTGCACTCGAAGGGAGTCGAACCCATATCATCAGAATCGGAATCTGACATTCTATCCATTGAACTACGTGTGCATATATAGTGCAAAGGTAAGGAAAATTTTCAAGGTACATGAGCACACCTCCACTAGTTTTTTATTTTTATTTAAAAACATGTATGTCTATGGCAGATTAAATAGATTTAACTGAAAAATAGATACAACGAATATTTTTACATGCCGTTTTAGGAACTAAATAACA
>JAAFID010000031.1 GCA_013297765.1 Cytophagales bacterium
AATTGAACTAGTGAAGTTTCGGTAAATATATTGTTACCCTCTTCCATTATTGAATACCTGCCATAAGGTGAACTGCTTCGGCCGCTGTAGCTACAGGTAACTGGCAGGTATGGTTGCTGCATACATGAATAGCTGTGGTGCTGTTAGGCAGCTGGTCTTTGTTTTTTAACAATGGAAGTTCACTCACGGTTGCTGTTGCAGAAAGAATTTTATTAGGATAAAATGTATTGTCCAATTCAGCTCTAATGGTTTCAAAGTTCTTGCCGACAATGGCTACTTCGGCTGTAGGTCTAAGCAAAGAGGTATAAAGCGTAGCCCAATTGGTAAGGTAAGAAATATCAGAAGTAATCAGTTTTTTCATGCTGCCCATCATGGTAATGGCAATCTGCATCAAATCATTTCTATCAAAAAATATGGCAAGGGTGTATAAATTTTTTGCCATTGCAGAGTTTGATGCTGGCACCACATTGTCAAATATTTCTTTCTTGCGAGCAATCAATTGCTCGCCCAAATTAGAAGTAAAGAAAAATAGTTCTTCATCGTGATCATAAAAGTGCTCTACCGCATATTCAGTGAGTGCTAGGGCATCGTGTAAATATTTTTCTTCAAAGCAAATTTGATACAGCCCAATGAATCCGTCAATTACAAAGGCATAATCTTCTAAATAGCCTGCTATGGTGGCTTTCCCATTTTTATAACTGTGAAAAAGGGAATTGTCTACCCTCATTTTTGAATTGATAAAATCAGCATTTTGTTTAGCAAGCGTTAAAAATTGTGGCTCTCCAAAATATTTAAAAGCATCGGTTATCCCACGAAGGGCTATTCCATTCCAAGAGGCCAATATTTTATCATCAAGGCCTGGTCTTATGCGGTGTGTGCGAGCTTCTAGTAATATGGCTTTCCAGTTTTCTACTTTAGAAATAAAATTAGAAAGTGTTATTTGATGCTTATTTGAAAATGCCAAATCGGTCAAATTTCTATGCAAAATATTGTCTCCATTTTCCCAATTGCCATCGGTCACGTTGTAATATTCAAAAAATAACTGTTGGTCTTCTAAAGCAATTAACTGTTCTAATTCTTCCTTTTTCCAAACATAAAACTTGCCTTCATGCCCTTCAGAGTCGGCGTCTAGGGCAGAATAGAATGCACCATCTTCACTACGCATTTCTCTTGAAAGCCATGCTATAGTTTCGTAAACTATTTCTTTATACAAATTGCTTTTGGTTACGCAATAGGCTTCCGAATAAAGGGAGAGCAACTGGCCATTGTCGTACAGCATTTTTTCAAAGTGTGGGGCAAACCATTCGGCATCGACACTGTAGCGAGAAAAGCCACCACCAATTTGATCATAAATACCACCCATTGCCATGCGGTCGAGGGTCAGTTTGGTATGCTGCAAAGCCTTGCTATCATTGGTCAATTGGTGGTATCTCAATAAAAAATGATAGATAGAAGGCATAGGAAATTTAGGTTCACGATTGGTGCCACCCAGTTGTTTGTCAAAATTTTGTTCTAATTTTTGAAACGCATTTTCAAGATCTTTTAATTCAAATGGTATCTCTTGATTGTGCAATTGGTATCGCTGCACCTCACTACCAGCAAGCGATTGGGCAAAGCCATCAGCCGATTTTTGCAAGTCGGCATTGTTGTTTTCAAATGCATTAGCAATTTGCGACAGCACACTGGCCCACTGTTGCGGAGGAAAGTACGTACCACCGTAAAAGGGTTTGGTATCGGGCATTAGAAAAACATTCAACGGCCACCCACCACTTATACTCATCATCTGCACAGCATCCATATACAGGTGGTCTATATCTGGCCGCTCTTCTCTATCTACCTTTATGTTGATGAAGTGGGTATTCATTATTTCGGCTATCTCTGGTTTTTCAAAGCATTCACGCTCCATCACGTGACACCAGTGGCAAGCCGAGTAGCCAATACTTACCAAAATGGGCTTGTTCTCCAATTTTGATTTTTCAAGTGCTTCCTGGCCCCAAGGATACCACTGCACAGGGTTGTAGGCGTGTTGCAATAAATATGGGCTGCTCTCGGCAATCAATTTGTTAGGTGTGTGGTGCAAATTCATAATTGGAAATTTATTGCAATAAGATTTCTGAAAAATAGATTTCTAAAAGTTGGAACAAAAAATAACGGGAATGCTCTTTGCTTTATTTCACTTTCCAAGCTCTAGGTTTGAAGGTCTTTTTGCTGTTGATGATTTTAATGTTTTCTCCACTTGGTTTGATAAAGAATAATCCTTTCGATTCAGCATATTTATCTAATCCCTCGGCAGCAATCATGCAGGCAACACCAGCGAGCAACGATTTGCCTTTGGTGTCTGGCAATGGGTATTCTTGCAGTTTTTTCATGCGTTGAATATGCTCGTCTATATCATCTTTCTTTAGTTGGTTCTTTACTTCTATAGCCACGACATATTCGGTATTGTAAAGTAAAATATCTACTTCATAAGCAAATTTTCCTACATCATTTCTTTGCACAAAATGAGTAGTGTATGAATGCACAGGAATAGATTTTTTCAAATTTTCCTCGAATCTTCTATCCGATTCAGCAAACAGTTCTAATACTTTTTCAAATGTTAATTCAGCCATAGTTTTAGATTTTATGTACTAATTTAATGATTTGTCATTGGTATCACAAGTCTGTTAATTGCGATTGTATGGCTTCAATTTCTAACTGCATATTTACTTTTTGACTAAGTAATTTGGCTTTATGAAGCACCTGATGTAAAAATTGCTGATGTGCTATAGACTCTACTATAAAAGGTCTGTGGGCAATTGCCGTATGAATTTCCTGTACTTGCTTTCTTATACTGGCAGTAGATTGATTGATGTAGCTGCCATAAAATTTTTGCAAAATATACTTTGCTGCAAATGGTGTCGGGTGCAACAAATCATCGGTATAAAAACGATAGTCTCTTAGGTCGTCGAGCAACAGCTCGTAGGCTGGAAAATACGAAACGTTCGGGTAGGTCGTTTCTAATTCATGACAAACCAATCGCAGCGTAGATTTGCTTACTGCATTTAAAGGCAAGGTGTCTTTCAAATGCCTTACAGGACTAAGCGTAAATAGAATATGTAACTTTGGATTAATTTGCTGTAAATGGTGGTAAAATTTTTTAAAGCTAGATATAATTTCTGTTACAGATAGCAATCGTTTTTGAAACAACGTAGCATCTAGTTTATGGCAATTGGCTACTACTTTATTGGTTCGTAAATATTCATAAATCCAAGCTGTGCCTAGTGTTATCACTAGGTGTGAAGCTGTGGAAAGTCTTAATTGCAGTTGATTTGATTTTGAAATAAGTTTTTGGTGAAGTTTTTCTGCGGTATCATCAATCAATTCTGAGTGGGCGTGTAGGTGATACCAACTGCCATCTCGCTCTACAAAATCAGCCTCGCAAAATTGAAAAGGCGATAAAGATTTAAAAATCGAAATGGGATTGTAAATTATCCCAAACGGATTAGCAACCACATTGAATTTGCTTGCCTCCAAATCGCTTGCCAACACATCTGCAAAACAAGAGCCTACACTTACTACCTCGCTACTGTAGCTAAGTGGATATAGTGATGGTTTTACTACAATTTCGGTGCGAAATTCCATCTGCTATTGTAGGTTTATTATTTGGTTGTGGCTTTTACTTTTCGCTTTGGTTGGTAGTACTTTACCCCTTCTTTTCTTTCAATTTTTGCCTCTGCAGCAGGTGCAATATTGAATTTGATAGAAGATACAATCTGCTGGGCTAGTGGCTGCCACTTTTCTTGTACCCTTTGCGAGCAGGTGTAGTTAAATATGTACACATGATTTTTTACTACTTTATACAGTACATAGCTGTATTTTTTGTGGTTCTCTACCTCCGATGTAAACTCAAAAGCAATGAACGGCTGCTTATCAATGGTCATGATTTCTTCTTTGGTAAAAGCTACCTTGTTGTACATTTCCAAAATGGTAGATTTGTATATTTTTTGCAATATTTTTAAATCACTTTCTGGCCATACGGTCTTGCTTATGTTCAGCCCGAAATCAGCCGTTTTATCTGCACTGGTGTACATGGCCAATGGTTTTTTAGTAGATGGGTAGCGAAGTGCCAAATCATCATCTGTCATGGGTGTAAAGTCGCTTGGTAACTTTACTTTCGCACCATCTATTAATTTGAAATAGGCTAGTTTTTGACTGCTGGCAAGCAGGTTTATCATTAAAAAACAAAATAAAAATGCGATTGATTTTTTTCTCATTGAAAATTGAATTTGGAATTAGATTTTTATGGTAAAAATTTTTCTTTCAATGCTGGTGTTGGTAGCATACATTGGTCTTTTTTGCCAAACCATTTGTACCTATTTCTCGACACAAAATTGTAAATGCCATCTCTTATAAACTTAGGTATAATGATAAAAATATACAGCAATTGCCAGATGCCGCCAAGCTGCTGAACTACTTTTAAAGCAGCAGTAGATTTGGTAAAATATTGGTCTTGTGTAATGAATACAAAACTATCGAAATCAGAAATATTTAACCCAAATTTCAATAGCAAGTCTTGCCCTGATGAGGATTGAAGCGAGGCAAACCTAAATTTATTTTTGCGGTCTCTGACAATCACAAACTGAACAGCACCGTTGCATAGGTTGCAAACGCCATCAAAGAGCAATATTGATTTTTGATTCGTTTGTGTCATTGCACCATTATTTATAACAAAATCAATCCCTGCAAATTTAATATTGCAGGGATTGATTTTTTATTTTGTTTCTTCTTTTTTCTCGGCTGGCTGTAGGTTTTGCAAGTCTTGCGATGGTGCATCGGCTGGTTTTTCTTCAGTGCCACCATTGGCAGGCGTTTCTGGCAATCCACTATCTTGAGCAGGCGGTGTAGCCGTACTATCTGGTGCTGCCGTTGGTGTTGTAGCAGGTGCCGTAGTGCCTCCAGAGCCACCACCTATACCAGTAGATTCAGGTACAGGCAATGTTTTTTTCTTTTTCTTAGCCGGTGCCGAAGGAGTTATTTGCAGCTTGATATTGAAGAAACCATAGCTATCTTTTAGTCCAGCATTGTTGCCACGTACTATTCCTACATCGTCCAAATAGTCAGATATACTAAGGCGGTAGCTTAATTCGCCAAGTACACTTACTCTAGGCGTTATCACATATTGCACCCCAAATCCTGCGGGGAATACTGCTGTAATATTGGGGTAGGCCCTACCTTCGCTGCGAAAAATAGAATCGACAGGCGGTGCATAGTAGGTAGATACTGGAGTGTACAGCAATCCACCTGCACCTAAGGTAATGTATGGTTTAATTTTTTTATACTTACGGCCTCTATCGGCTGCTACCCGCACCACGTCGTCTATCAGGTACAATCTACCAGTAATCACTAGTTCGTAGTTGGTAGCCGTAAATGAAATATTGCGGTTGGCTACTGCATCTGTAGCACCTAAAGTAAAGTAGTTAAACTCTGCTCCAAAACTGGTGCGTGGCCATACCTTATATTGAAAACCTGCACCAAAATTATAGTTAAGCGTTTGGCAACCCAAACCACCGCACAAGTCGCCACTATAGCCGCTGATACCGCCACTCAAGGTATAAGACATTGGCCCTCGGTAGTAATAAGAATCAAAAAAACCAGAGTATTCTAGTTTGCCTTTTTTTTGGGCGTTCACTGCGGTGATGCTAGTGGCAAGCAAAATAACGAAGCCAACCAGTACATTTATTTTAAAATTTTGTTTTGTTTTACTTAACATTGGCGACAATGATATGGAAGTGAAAGGTGTTTAGCACCATTGATTTTTTTTAGGAAAGTGAAGATATTAAAATTATTTGTGAACTAGGTGCAAGTAGGCTTGTATTTGTATCTTTCTCTATTTGAAAATAAAATGAGTGGTGTAAAATTTGTGATGGTACTATATTTTTGATAAATTATAAAACAAAAAACCTCCACCCCAATCATATAATTTAATATTTATGAAATTGTTTACTACCTTCTTTTCGGTGCTATTGCTCTCTTGTTCTCAGTTGCTACAAGCTCAGTATTCATTAGTCAATCCATATCCTAGTTTACCTACATTTAATAGACCGTTAGAGTTAAGGCTCGCCAACGATGGCACCAACAGAATGTTTGTACTAGAGCAAACAGGTAAAATTTATGTATTTGAAAATTCGCCAACCGTTTCCAAAAGGAAATTATTTTTAGATTTAAGCGACATAGTAAAAAAAGACCAAAATGAAACAGGTTTGCTGGGCATGGCACTGCATCCTAATTTTAAAAACAACAAAACTTTTTATATCAACTATGATTCTGATAAAAGTGGTACCATTAAAACTTTTATTTCCAGTTTTAAAGTGAGTGCTACTAATCCTGATTCTGCCATTAGAAATAGTGAAAAACAACTGCTTATAGTTGACGATCCAGAGTGGAATCATAATGGAGGCTGCTTGCAATTTGGACCAGACAAATACCTCTACTTCTCTTTGGGTGATGGGGGAGGAGCAAATGATCAATGGAACAATGCACAAAATTTAGGAAGCTACTGGGGCAAAATTCATAGAATCAATGTAGATGATACTACCAATGGTAAAAAATACGGCATTCCTACAGATAATCCTTTTGTAAAAACTGCTGGTGCATTGGGCGAAATATATGCCTACGGCCTTAGAAACGTGTGGCGTTTCAATTTTGATGCTGGCGATAATTTTAAACTATGGGCTGGCGATGTGGGGCAAAATGCTTGGGAAGAAATTGACATCATTACCAAAGGTGGAAATTATGGGTGGAAAATTACAGAAGGTTTTGTGTGTAGACCAGGCGGTGGTACTTGCGACAAGAAAGGCTTAATTGCACCAGTATGGACTTACAAACGAAGTGAGGGAACCTCTATCACTGGCGGCTATGTTTACAGAGGTAGCAAGATTGCAGCACTTACTGGAAAATATATTTATGCCGATTATACTTTTGGCAAAGTTTGGGCATTGGATATTAACGATACCGATACTTTAAACGAATTGCTAATTGCCCAAAGTCAAGATTTGCCAATAAAAATATCTTCTTTTGCTGAAGATTTTGAAAAAGAAATTTTGATGATCTCGCATATGAATGGCAAAATATTTAAACTGATTGCCGACAAGCCAAGCGCTTCCACAGAATCAGATGCCAAAGCAATTTCAGTACTAATTATGCCAAATCCTACTGGGGCAAAAACCACCATTGCACTTACCAACCTGGACCCAGGAAAAGTAGAAATTGATTTGATAGATATGTCGGGCAAAATATTACAGAATATAGCCAATGAAGACCGTTCTGCTGGCGAACATCTGTTTTATTTTGACACTCATAAACTTGCTTCTGGAAATTATTTTGTGAAAGTAAGATGTGGGAAATTTGAAACCATAAAGAAACTTGTAAAAACCAATTAATACCTATCATTAAAAATCCTTCATTTCTTTGTCTATTTTTTCTAATTCCAATAAATCAAAAACCAAAATCTCCATTATAGGTGCTGGCAATATAGCCTGGCACCTACTTCCTGCCCTTGAAAATGCTGGTTTTCAAATAGGAGAAATTTATAGCAAACATATTGCAAATGCAGAAAAGCTAGCTAGCAAGATATATCAAGGCAAGGCACAAGCACACCTCGATTTTTCAGCGAGTGAATCTTTGCTATTTATCATTGCCGTAAGCGACCAAGCCATTGCTGAGGTAGCCAATCATATTATATTGCCAAGTGGTGCTGTGGTGGTGCATACCTCAGGAACAACTGATTTAAAAACTTTGGAAAAATTTGAACACCGGGGGGTATTTTATCCTATTCAAACTTTTTCTAAAAACAGAAAAATAAATTTGGCTCAAGCCCCTATTGTTATAGAAGCATCGACACAACTGGCTAAAGAAACACTGGTGTTTGTCGCCAACCAGCTTAAATGCAATTATACATTTTTAGATGCCGATGATCGTAAAACCATTCACCTAGCAGCCGTGTTTGCTTGCAATTTTACCAATCATTTGCTAGGAATAGCCAATGAAATATTGGATCAAAAAGATTTGGATTTGTCCATTCTACAGCCACTAGTGCAGGAAACCATCGCCAAGGCTTTTGGCTGCGGCAACCCTTATCTATGCCAGACTGGTCCAGCGATAAGGAAAGATGAAATTACCATGCAACATCATCTTTCCATGTTATCTACACAACCAGATTTGAAACAGCTCTATCAATTAATTTCGGAAAGGATAAAGGGGTAGTAGGGAGGTTAGAATGAATAGATGATTTATTTTAACGCTAATATTTCATCAACGTCTTCTTTACTAAACAAATCAGTAATATTATCTAAGAAATCAGGAATTTCCTCATTACACATTTTGTTAATTATATCTATTCTTATATTTTCAATTGCTACTAAAATTTGACTTTCTTCATTATTCATATTTATAAATTCCAAATTTTTAGGAATTTCCATTCCAATATTACAATCTAGGTCTTCAATATTTACTTCACTTTTGTAATATTCAGAATATAAATTTGAAAGTCTAATTTTCAATAAATCATTGTTTTTCAAAAAACTATCTAGCGTTGTAATTGCTGCAAGTATTTTGTAATTATTTGTTTGTTTGTAAATATACTCATTGTACCAAAGCACATTTAAATTTCCTTGAATAAAGCCACAGAAATAGCCATAATCATAGCCTTGAATTTTTCTATTTTGTATTTTATCTTGTTTGTCTAATGAACTAATAGCTTTTAATATTGTATTTTTTAAATCATTTTTTAGTAAAGAGATTTCATTTATTTGATAATTAAGCGTAGGAAAAGTAATTTTTGCTTTTGTTGTCCAATTACTAAACATCGGATAAACTTTATCTAACTTGGATTCAACTAATAAAATAATACTCATTTTTTTAATATTTATTGTATAAGAAATTAATGAACAATTTGGCTATTATTTCACCCCACCTTCTCCATCTCTTCTCTTACAAATGCAATCAATTCATGAATGTATGCTTGCGAGAAATCAAACTTAATACCTGCTGTTTTGTATATTTCTTTGATGGGCTTGGTATAGCCTAGTTTCAGGGCTGCTAGGTAATCGGCAAAGCCTTTTTTGGGGTCTTTTTTATAATTTTTCCAAACCGCTATAGCACCCAACTGGGCAATGGCGTATTCGATGTAGTAAAACGGTACTTCAAACAAATGCAATTGTTTCTGCCAACTGATGGCTCTATAAGCCTCCAAATCTTGCCAATCGGTGATGGTATTACTGAATTGTTGAAATATGGCGACCCAATGTTGCTCTCTTTCTTCCAAGGTATGGGTTGGGTTTTCATACACCCAATGTTGAAATTTATCAATGGTAGCCACCCAAGGCAGCGTTTGTATGATGCTTTCCAAATGTTCTTTTTTAGCACGTTTCAATTCTTTTTCATCCCTAAAAAACACATCCCAATATTCCATACTGATTAATTCCATAGACATTGACGCCAGCTCGGCAACTTCCGATGTTGGGTGCTTAAAAGTATTCATTGCAAGGTCTTTGGTCACGAATGAATGCAAGGCATGACCGCCTTCATGCACCATGGTCACTAGGTCTCTGAGCGATGTAGTAGCATTCATAAAAATAAAAGGCACTCCTGTCTCGTCTAGCGGATAGTTGTACCCACCTGGAGCTTTGTCTTTGCGAGAAACCAAATCAAGGTGTCCTAGATTTTTCATGGTGGTAAGGCATGCCCCCAAATAGGGGTTAATTTTGCTAAAACATACAATCGTTTTCTCTAGCAATTCTTCCCCATTTTCAAATGGTTTTAATGGCTGCGTACCGTTGTAGTTTACCGCCAAATCCCATGGGCGAAGGTTTTCTAGTTTCAAATGTTCTTTCCGTGCTTTGGCCAAGTCATTCATCACTGGCATTACCTCTTTTTCTATGGCGTGGTGAAAGTTAATGCAATCCTGCACGTTGTAGTCGAAACGTCCTAGGGCTTCAAACATATAATCTCTATAGTTTGCAAACCCAGCATTTACCGCCGCCTGATGGCGAAGTGTTATTAATTTTGAATATAAATTGTTCAGCTTTTCTTTCTCTACATTGCGGCGAGCATTGATGGCACGGTAGGCAACCTCACGAACAGCTCTATCTGACTTTTGTAAATAATCTGCTGCCTGCGGCAAGGTCAATTCTTTCTCGTCTAGCACTACCGTCATTGCCCCAGAAATAGCACCAAACTGGTGGGCTTCCTGCTCTATTTCTGTGAACAATGGAATATTTTCTGCCCTGTATATTTTAAATTCTTTTTCCAGTAATTTGGCAACAATGTCAAATCCTGTTTCTTGAACATCTTTTAAATAAGGTGACTCCAATGCTTTTTTGTCCAAGTCATTGCTGTATGGAGCCATATTGGGCTGTATTTCCGAAACAAAATAATTGAAACTATCGGTCAGTTCTTTGTTGGCGGTATCGCAAGTCATGCGAATGTATCGCCAGCCCATGTCTTCCTCTAGCACCGACTCTAGCTCGCTACGGTCTTTAAACCATTGCAACAATTCGGCTGCCGAAGCAATATTGCGGGCATTCAACGATTCAAAAAATGGCTGCAAGGTTGCCCAATCGCTTACTTTAAAATCTTCGGGTACAAAAGTTCTTTTCTTTTTGAGGGTATGTTCTGTAGCATTCATCGTATGAAAATTTAAAGTGATAAATGTAGTAAATTAAACCATCTGCTTTTTAATGTGGAATAATCTTGCGGTAATTTGATGGCAGTAGGCACTACAAAAAATGCTAAAAACAAGAAAAATAAATGTATAAAACGCTACCTCAAATTTTCTTATTTTTGAAAATAAAATAAGGATATTAAAAGTTATGGAGGAAATGCAATCGCACTTTATCCCTAGGCTCAACGAGTTTTCGGAATTGATGAGAACAGTAAATAGGCTTCACGGAAAGCACATTGTAGAAACAGGAGAGCAGATAAAACAATTGAAGCATCAATTTGAGATGAATGCCAAAGAAATATACCTCAACCACCCAGTTGGTGACAACAAAGAACTCAAGGAAGAATATCAATTGTTTTTGCAAAAAACAAAAGAGTTGCAAGACCATTTCAAAGCGTTTAGAGTAATATTTCAAAACCATGTAAACGATACCAACTTCCAATTGGGAATGTTCTCTACCTTTTGGGGCAGCTACATAGAGCAAAAAGGGGTAGAGTATATGTTACAATCGCTACGAAGAGATTACCAAGTGCATACATGGTATCAAAAGTTTAAAAAATATTGGCATAAATCTAGAAATTTTGAGATTGACCTGTTGGCCTTGTCAGATACCCATGCATATTTGATAGAGGTGAAAAATCAGTTGAAAAAGGAAGTGATTCATCAGGTACTTACCAATCTAGAAAAATTGAGAGAGCAAGCACCAGAATACAACCATTTGCAAAAACAAGTGATAATTATGTGTTGCCATGCAGAAGATGATGTAGTGAATACGTTGGTGTGGGGAAACATTTGGATTATGAGATATACTGGTTTTGACACCAATAAAACAGAAGAATCTTGGGAATGGATTCGCAAGACCTAGCAAAATGAATTGAACAGAACCACCTTTAAATTTTCTTTTTAATCTATTCTCTGTTTACTTTGCAAAAAACAGAATTATGGATACTATTTTACGCTTGGCAATTCAAAAGTCGGGCAGATTGAGCGAAGACTCTATCAAGCTAATCAACGAATGTGGTATAGAGTTTAGTAACGGAGGTGGCAAGTTGAAATCGACCTCTACCAATTTTCCCGTTGAATTTTTATTTCTTCGTGACGATGATATTCCTGGCTACGTGTCAGATGGTGTTGCAGACATAGGCATCATAGGCGAAAATGTATCGGTAGAGACACAGAAAAAAGTAAACACCGTACACCGATTGGGCTTTTCAAAATGCCGCCTGTCTATAGGCGTTCCTAAGGATTTTCATTATGAAGGGCCACAAAGCCTGACTGGCAAAAAAATAGCCACATCTTACCCTAATATATTAAATGATTTTTTACACGAGCACAACATTCATGCAACCATTCATGAGATTAGTGGTTCGGTAGAAATTGCTCCAGGCATAGGCCTTGCCGATGCTATTTGCGATATTGTAAGTTCGGGCAGTACCCTTATCAGCAATGGGCTGAAAGAGGTAGAAACTGTATTTCGGTCTGAAGCAATTTTAATTGCCAATGAAAATTTATCGGCTGCGAAAAACAAAATTTTGCACGATTTGTTATTTAGAATTGATGCAGTAAAACGAGCGAAAAATACCAAATACATATTACTCAATGCACCAAACGAATCTATAGACAAAATCATCGCTTTATTGCCAGGTGTAAAAAGCCCTACCATTATGCCCCTTGCCAAAGAAGGATGGAGTTCATTGCACTCAGTGGTAAAAGAAAATGAGTTTTGGCAAGTGATAGAATCGCTGAAAGCTCATGGTGCAGAAGGCATATTGGTAATACCGATAGAGAAAATAATACAATAGTAGCTGTCTATCGTTGTATTGGCAGCAATGCCCTAGCCACCTTGCTAACTTTGAGTAGTAGTACTGTGAATAGACAATTTTCTTAACCTTTGAATTCGATAGAGATAAATTGTATGAGATAGCAAAAATATTTAGATTTGCCAAAAAGTAATTATTATAGTAACAATCTCATGAACGCAATAGAAGAAATTTTAGCCCCTGCAAATTGGGAATTTACTTCGCCGAAGGAGAAGTTATTTTCAAGCGACCATGTAATAGACGCTTACCTAAAAGGTCAGAAAGCAGGTTTGGAACAAGCTCAACGTCTTATTTTAGAAAAACTTGTTTCAAACATTAATAAGTCAGGAAAAAGTACAACTACTATTTTAGACTTTATTAGAAAAAAGAAGTTCAACCCAATTTCCGCCTATCTTAGAATTAACTCTTTTGATGATTTTTCTATTCTGATTGTGCTGCCACAAGCTGAATTTATTGATAAAAAGATTTTAGGAATTTATGACTTCATTTCAGAATTGGAAACAAAAGAGAACGAAGACCTTTATCACATACAAGTATCCATTTGTGACACCGAAGACAGCATTGATGAAACTTATGTTCGTTCAGACGGATTTAATCTAAAACATAAAATGCCGAAATGAAGAAACAACATGCTATTCATAATGAAGAAGCCTGTAACTTTCTTCTAACCAGTAAAAAATTTAACGATTGGGTTGTAACAACTGCATTTTATTCTTCATTACACTATGTGCAATATGAACTATTCCCATTAACAGATAACGGTCAAAAATATACCGATTTCAATGTTTACTACGGCAAAGTTTTACAAAGGAAAAATAAAAAATTATCAAAGCATTCGGCGACCATAGAGCTTGTAAAAACTAATTTATCAGCTTGTTCATCATATTATAGGTGGCTACATGATGCTTGCATGAGTGCACGATACAATAATTATAATGTTTCAGAATCGAAAGCTAAAACTGCAAATGATTATTTAGTTGAACTGAAGAAGTATTTAAAAAAGTAGCACAACTGCTAATTTAATGTTTAGAGAATTTTTAGTTTCAAAAAATCTAAGTTTTTAAAATTAATTGCCTTTGGGCAAATATATGCTACAAATCATAAAATATCCTAACCGAAAAGATTGGTCAGCTCTCTTAACCAGACCTGCTATGGAAGTGGATACCATTGAAGCCAAAATTTTGCCAGTATTAGCAGAAGTAAAATCCAATGGTGACCAAGCATTAAAAGCATATACCGAACAATTTGACGGTGTAGTTGTACACCAATTACAAGTAACTAAAGAAGAAATTGAAGAGGCAGTGTTATTGGTAGATGACGAGCTAAAAGCCGCATTGAATATAGCCCGTATTAACATTGAAAAATTCCACTTATCACAGCGAGAGACAAGTAAAAAAATAGAAACAATGCCAGGGGTAAACTGCTGGCGGAAGTCGGTTGCTATATCCAAAGTGGGGTTCTATATTCCAGGCGGCACAGCACCATTGTTCTCTACCATTTTGATGCTGGGTGTTCCCGCCAATGTTGCAGGCTGTGAGGAAATTGTGTTGTGTACGCCGCCTAATAAGGAAGGTAAAATACATCCTGCAATATTATACACGGCTCATATTTTAGGCATCGAAAAAATATTTAAAGTTGGTGGTGCACAGGCCATTGCCGCTATGGCTTATGGCACAGCAACCATTCCATCGGTGTATAAAATATATGGTCCAGGAAATCAGTATGTCACTGCTGCAAAGCAAATCGTAAACAAACAAGGTACAGCGATAGACATGCCTGCTGGCCCATCAGAAGTATTGGTTATAGGCGACCATACTTGTAATCCTAAGTTTGTAGCTGCCGACCTACTCTCTCAGGCCGAGCATGGGATAGATAGCCAAGTTATTTTTGTGTGTACCGATGAGGAGAAAACCACTAAAGTCAATGAGGAAGTAATATTGCAAGCTGAAAAATTAGAACGAAAGGAATTTGTACTAAAAGCGTTGAGAAATAGTAAATCAATTTTGGTAAATACAGTTGCGGAAGCCATTGCTATCAGCAATGTGTATTCACCCGAACACTTGATTTTGCAAATAGAAAATCCTGAACAATGGATGTCTGCGATTGAAAATGCTGGTTCAGTATTCTTAGGTCACTATACGCCAGAATCTGCTGGCGACTACGCTTCTGGTACCAACCATACCTTGCCCACCAATGGCTTTGCCAAAGCCTATTCTGGAGTTTCATTAGACTCATTTGTAAAAAAAATTACCTTTCAGTACATCACACCCGAAGGCCTAGCCAATGTAGGTCCAGTGGTAGAGACTATGGCATTTTATGAAGGACTAACCGCACATAAGAATGCGGTAACTATTAGGTTGAAGGAGATAGGAGAGGGTTAGTAAATTGAAATTATACACATAATAATTCTACTTTTAACTAACACGTAATTTTAAGTAGTATGAAAAAAGTTCGAATCAAAAGTCCCAAGACTCAACTTCTGAATCAATTGAAAGAAGCTGCGAATGAGTTAAAACTACATAAAGCAGGGAAGTTAAAGTTAAAAACGGCATACGAGCTTTTAGATGAACTTTAGTTTCATTAGTACCAAGTTTAAATTCTCCCCATTCCCCCCCATGACCAAATACATTACCCTAAAAATAAAAGAAGTTATTGTAGAAACCGACGATGCCTGCACGTTGGTTTTTGACAATGAATTTGACTACCAGCCTGGGCAGTTCTTAACATTGATAACCAAGTTGAATGAAACAGAACAACGCCGTTCGTATTCCCTGTCATCTGCCTCGAATATCGGTGACAAGCCTTCTATCACCGTAAAAAAAGTAACTAATGGATTGGTGTCTTCTTATTTGGTAAACCATGTTCAGCAAGGCGATGTGCTACAAGCCATGTTGCCTACAGGAAATTTTACCATCAATTGCCATAAAAATAATTCGAGACATATACTATTGATAGGTGCTGGAAGCGGCATTAGCCCATTGATGGGAATAATGAAAGCGGTGTTGCATGAAGAGCCATTAAGCAAAATATATTTGCTGTATGGCAGTAGAAACGAAAACTCTATCATTCTGTACCACCAACTAGAACAACTGAAAGCACAGTATGGTGCACAACTGTTCATAGTTCATTCTTTTAGCCAACCCCTACACAGTGCTAGTCACGCTGGCAGATTGAATCAATCTCACATTTTGAAAATTGTAGAATCGTTTCCCCATATTGATTTGGCAAATTGCCAATGCTACATTTGTGGCCCCGAAGGGATGATGCACGAAGCCCAAAGTGCGATGAAGATTTTAAACATTTCCAAAGAAAATGTGCATCAAGAAAGTTTTTTACCTGCTGGTAATGCCGCTAAACCTTTTGTGGCAATGGAATTAAATAGCAAATCCAAAGTAGAAAGACAAACTGTAAAAATTATATACAGCGGTGCCGAATATATGTTAGAAGTACCTGCTGACAAGTCGATACTACAAGCGGCACTAGACAAAAAAATAGATTTGCCTTACTCTTGCCAAAGTGGTATGTGTACGGCTTGTATGGGCAAGTGTACCAGTGGCGTACTAAAACTGCACGACCCCGATGGACTTTCTGAAAATGAAATTAATAATGGCTATATGCTTACTTGCGTAGCTCAGCCGCTATCGGCCAATGTGGTAATAGAGATTGATTAAGGAGTTAATAAATATTTACTAAATAAATTTGATGAAAAAATTATTGATACTGTTTCTAGCCGTACTTCATGGCTTTTATGGTTTTGCACAAAAAAAATACACCCTTTTATCTCCAGACAAGTCGATAACTGTAGAAGTGTGGCTGTCTAATAAACTTTATTACTCCGTAAAATATAAGGAAGATATTATTCTTACACCTTCCAGTATGGCTATGCAACTGAGCAATGGGAATGCTTTGGGCAATAATCCGAAAGTGGTTTCAATAAAAGAAACCACCATTAACAATATGCTTAAGCCTGTCTGGGGAAAGAGAAATACGATTGAAAACAATTTTAATGAATTGCTAGTCAATTTGGAAGGCAACTATTCGGTAACATTTCGAGCTTACAATGATGGGATAGCCTACCGATTTAATACTGCAATTAAGGAAAAAATTACAGTCTTAAATGAAGAAGTAAACTACAAGTTTAAAGATAATTTGGATTTTTATTTTCCAGACAACGTAGGCACAGAAAGCCTATTCTCGCTTAAAGATTTTTATAGTGTAGATAAAACAAAACTAATTTATTTGCCTCTGGTGATACAACCTAAATTGAAATCAAAGTCTTACAGAATATTACTTACAGAAGCCGATGTGATAGATTATCCCTCGTTATTATTAAAGAAGTCAGACGATTGGCTGACTAATTTTGTAGGTGAATTTAAAAAATATCCTACCGCTTTTAAACAAGGTGGCTTTTTAGACTATACCCCAATGCCTACTGCCGAAGCCAATTTTATAGCCTCTACCAATGGCACCCGTAGTTTTCCATGGCGTACTATGGTCATTGCCCCTAGCGACAAGGCTTTGCTCAATCAAGATTTGGTGTATAAACTTGCAAAAGAACCTGTATTAAAAAACTGGGATTGGGTAAAACCTGGCCTTTGCACTTGGGAGTACTGGAGCAATATCAATATAGAAGGTGTAGATTTTAAACTGGGACAGAATACTAAGACTTATGAATACTACATCAACTTTGCAGCTAGTCAGAAAATACCCTACATGGTATTGGACTGGAAGTGGAGTGAAGTTCATGACTTAGGGATTCTTAATCCTGAGATGGACATACCATATTTAATGAATTTAGCCAAGCAGAAGAATGTAAAAATTGTGCTCTGGGTCTTGGCTCATACCATCAACCGAAATCTAGACGCAAACCTTGACGAATTAAAGAAAATGGGAGCTGCTGGTATCAAAGTAGATTTTTTTGATAGAGAAGATCAACTTTCAAATCAAATGTACGAACAAATAGCCAAGGCTTGTGCCCAACGAGAAATGATAGTAGATTTTCATGGTTGCTCCAAGCCCTCTGGACTTCACAAAGCTTATCCTAATATTTTGAATTATGAAGCAGTATTTGGCAACGAATACAATATTTTTGGTGCGGGTGTTCCGCTGCCTCATCATTTGAATATACCATTTATACGTGGGGCGATAGGCCCTATGGACTTTACCCCTGGAGGTTTTAGAAATAGTGTTCAAGGCGATTTTAGTGTTTCCACTGCCGAACCCAAAGTGCAAGGCACTAGAGCCCATCAAATGGCAATGTTTATAGCCTATGAGGCAGGTTTGCAAATGATGTGCGACTCACCTAGCGAATATGCCAAAAGTCCGCAGTTATTGGATTTGCTTTCTAGCACACCCACCACTTGGGATGAAACCATTGCTATTGATGGCAACATAGGCGAGCATTTACTCATCGCACGCCGCAGTGGCACCACTTGGTATGTAGCTGCCATGACTAATTGGGATGCAAGAACAATTTCACTGAACTGTTATTTTCTAGAAAAAGGAAATTACAAAGCTACTATAGTTGCCGATGGTATCAATGCCGAAAAAATTGCCAAAGATTATAAGATTTCGATTGAGAATGTTTCTAATCCAGGTACACTTCAACTAAAGCTTGCCAAAGGTGGCGGTACTTATATTAAGATGGAAAAGCAATAATGTGCTTAAAATTAATATTGAATTTTAAAAGATTAACTGAACAACGCTATCCTGTCAGTTTTGCCTAGCTTCTTCCCGAGTTTGACACCTATAAGGCATTAGTTTTTGTAAATCAATTTGTTAATTTTTTGAAAGTGCACTACACTTAAAGATAATTTTTGATTTTTTTGTTGCGAAAGATTATGCTGTAAAGTTTTTAACCCATCCTATTGCTAAAGCCAATGTTAAAAATCAGGAAAAGTGAACAGATGATTTTATCCGCTCATTATTGGTAAAATTTACTATCCCAAACCCTCAAATTTTGCTAGAAACCCAACTTTTATGAATGGATATAACAAGCTAAAGAAAATGCACACAACAAATGGTAGATAATCTCATTTTATATTTATAGATGAATATGAAGAGATTTTAATGCTTAATTTGGATTAAAATTTAAATTAATTTTTCATGTTAAACAATTTTTTAACATTATAGATATCCCTAATTTTTTGCGGGATAATCGAACAAATGTTTTCTAATAATGGCTTCTGAAACGGTATTTGGTACCATTTTTTCCCAACCTGGTTCACCTGCTTTTATCATCCGAATTACATCATCAGAAAAAATATTTAAAAATTCTAAACGGGCGTTTTTAATGTCTTCTAGCTTGTCATTTGCCAAAAGGTATTTGTATAAATGCAATAAATTTTCTGGCAAGCGAAAATTTTGACACGTCATTAGTTCTTTAGTTCTAGCGTCTTTGGCAGGGTAAATATACAGTTTGATATTTTTGCTAAACAAGCTGCTAAAAGATTCTAAAATTCCTCCTTGTAAATCGGTATAGTATTGTTCATTAAATATTTCTGAAAGACTCATGATGCCTAGTACTATGCCTATTTTTTGTTTGGTAAATCGAGAAAGGTAAGAAACCAATTTGTAGTACCGAAGATAGTTTGAAATCATTACGGTATGCCCTAGCGAACATAAAATTTCTGCACGGTCTATAAATTCTTCTTCATCTATATTGGCAAGTTGCCCATCGGCAGTAAGGCTGCTAAGGGTAATTTCCGATACCATAACTATTCTTTCCTCTACCACATTTTTGTCTTGTTTAAAATGTTCTAAACCAGTTTTTATCATGTCTAGATTTACAAAAGTACATGGTCTAAATCGCCCCCTCAATACCATGATATTTTTTTTATAAAAGACTTCTGAAGGCTGCAATACACTGCCCGATGGGCCAAACAATGCTGCTTGCGTAAGTCCCAATTTGACTAGTTTTAAACTCAGTAAACGGTTGTCTAAATGTTGAAAATCTGGTCCTGTAATACGAACCATATCTATCTCTACCCGCTCTGAACCTAGCGATTCTACCAAGCTTAGCAAAAATGTGTCTATTGTCTCGTAATAGTAAAAGGCAGAATAAATCAAATTGACCCCAACAATGCCCGCCGCCTGCTGCTGTAGCAGTGTGTCATTGTCGAGTAGTCGCACATGCACTATGGCATCGTTTGGAGGCATATCAGGTTTCAACTGAAAGCGTATGCCCAGCCAGCCGTGGCCTTCATTGGTTTTGTTGTAGTTTAGCGTAACTACAGAATTGGCGAATGCAAAAAACAAATTGTCGGGCGGGCGTACGGCATCGAGCCGCTTTTCTAAAATACTAAATTCTCGGTTCAGCATCTTCTCTACCCTTGATTCTACCACATATCTGCCACTTTCTTCTGGGCCATATATAGCATCACTCATTGATTTGTCGTAGGCACTAATGGTTTTGGCAATAGTGCCAGACGCCGCACCAGCCTTAAAAAACCAAGCTGCTGTTTCTTGCCCAGCACCTATTTCTGCAAATGAACCGTAAGTACGGGTATCTAAGTTGATGGTAAGTGCCTTGTCTCTAGGGCTAAGATTGATGGCTTCCATGGTGCAGTGAGTGTTTGCGTTGAACTTTTTTATTAAGTTTCAAGTTATACGTTTTACACTCCATATTCAAGCACTACTTGCGGCAGTTAGGCACAAAAGGTAATTTTTTGTTTCTTTAATTCCTTTGGATTTTCATCAAGCAAACTTAGTTCGATAGCACAAACTATATATGCTCTTGTACAAACTGCTGACAGTAGTCTTTAATCAATTGCCTCACTTGAGCAAATTGTTCGTTTATGTGGGCTTCTGTACCTGTAGTTTTTGCTGGGTCGGGAAAATTGCAATGGTATTTTTCGGCCAAAGTAGGAAAGTAAGGACACCGCTCTTTGGCATGATCGCAAACGGTAAGTACTATGTCAAAATCTATATCTCTATACTCCTCTACATGGTTAGAAGTATGGTGCGAAATGTCTATACCATCTGCCTTCATAGTAGCTATAGCCCTAGGGTTTACGCCATGTGTTTCTATTCCTGCACTGTATATTTCTGCCTTTTCGCCCGCAAAATACTTTAAGTATCCTTCTGCAATTTGGCTGCGACAACTGTTGCCTGTGCACAGCACTAATATTTTCTTTTTCATACTATTTATACCAGTAACCAAATGATGTTGATGATAAAAAACTTAGGGTCAAATCCAAAAATAAGTTGCAATACAATCACAGAAACTGTGATGATGATTGGCTTTTTATATTTTATTAAATTTGTCTTCATTGCATTAGCAACAGCCACCCCCTGGGGTACATGATGTGGTAGGTTGTTTCTCTGTATTGTATTGGGGAATTCCACAATTATCTTTCGCTAGGCAATCGGTATGTTTGGCAATAAGAACAAAAGTTGCTCCATCACAGTCTAAGTGATATCTTCCAATAGTTTCCGTTTGGTACTCTATCTCTACTTCCAAATCTTGTTTTTCAAATAAGGTTTCAGCCGAGGAAATGATTGACAACAGTTTACACGGTTGAAGTCTATGCATTTCATCATCGGCAACCCAAAGCTGCATGGTGATGTATTTTTCTGTTCTTAAAGTGCCACCACAATCTATGAAATGCTTGGTAGTCGCACCAACTTCGGTAATATGAAAGTGACTAGGTATCCATTTACCACTAGGCAATACAAAGTTCAGTGAATCTGACTTGGTCAAAAGTTCTTTCAATACAGATAGCTTCATTTTTGATATGATTTATATTTAACAACAATTATTTTTTTTGTCTTTTAGGGTAGTGGTGATATTGTAGAAATACTGTTGCAACGTATCCATAGCAACCTCGTTGATGCAATAACATATCGTATTGCCCTCCACATTTCCTTTAATGATACCAGCCGATTTTAATTCCTTTAAATGTTGCGATACTGTTGGCTGCGACAATGGCAATTCGTTTACAATATCGCCGCAAATACAATCCTCTACCCGCATCAAGTATTCTACTATGGCAATCCTAGCAGGATGTGCCAATGCCTTGACCAGAATAGCTAGGCTGTTTTGTGCCTCTGTGAAATGCTCAATTTTAGATGCTCCCATATCTATATAGAAATATTGCAATATTACTATATAGATATGGGAATGTCAAATTTTAACTATATATTTTGTATAGAGTGACTGTACCCAAAAAATCAAAGTATTCGCAAAGGTGTGTACATTGAGTCACTTGTATTACACTTGACGCTACCATGACGGGCAAATGAGGTTTATTTAATAAGAAAAAATCATTTTTGAATGCCATTTACTGAGCAATGGCATTCAAAAATTTCTCACCTAGATTGTGTTGCTATTGACTCCATGCTGTAGGTGTTCTATCCCAACGGTGTTTTTTTAGTGTTTCTTCTAATTTGTATTCTAGTTGATTGCCATCGCTTGCAGCAAGGTTAGCTTTGACATGGTTTGCTTTGCGCATACCAGGAATGATGGTGCCTACATTTTTATTGCATAATATAAAACGTAAGGCCATTTCTGGCATAGTCATCCCATTTGGTATCAATGGTTTCAAGGCATCGGCATGATCTACACTTGAGTTTAGATTTTCTGGAACAAAATAACTAGCACGCCAATCGCCTTCGGGAAAAGTCGTTTCTTTTGTAAATGTACCAGTTAGTGTACCCTCGTCAAATGGTACACGGGCTATAGTGGCAATATCTAGCTGTTCACAAAGTGGAAACAATTGGTCTATGGGTGCTTGGTCAAAAATATTGTAAATTGTTTGTACTGAACTAATCAAACCTGTTTTTAGCGTTTCTAGACAATTGTTCGGTTCCCATCGGTTTACACTAATACCCCAGTGAGCGACCTTTCCCTCTTTGGTTAGTTGTTTCACAGCTTTTTGCCATTCTTCGTTTTGGGCCCAGCCATCTTCCCACACGTGAAATTGCATCAAATCTATGCAATCAATACCTAGATTTTTTAAACTTTTTTCGGTGTATTCTATAATATGTGAAGCTGGGAAGCAATCTTCAAGCTTGAATTCTGGCTTAGAAGGCCATTTGAAATTTTTGGGTGGAATTTTGGTAGCAACGTATATTTTTTTCTCTGGGTGTCTATGGATCAAAGCTCCTAGCAATTGTTCGCTTCTGCCTTCGCCATAGCCCCATGCCGTATCAAAAAAATTGCACCCCATTGCAACCGATAGGTCTAGCGATGTGTTGGTTTCAGTATCGTCGCTACCCGTCCAGCCAGCCATGCCCCACATCCCATAGCCGATTTCGCTTACTTGCCAGTTGGTTTTTCCAAATCTTCTATATTTCATGAATATTAATGTTTAAAATTTTGATGAATTTAAAAATATACAAACAATTGCTGTAAACAAAATATGGTTCTTTTGCTGGTGGTTTGTTTTTATAAGTGTTTCACTATTAATTTTAGCATGTGATATTGTAAAAGATTAAAAAAATAGTTGTAAGAAGAAAAGTTTTTAAACGCAAAAAAGATTGCTGAACAATTCAACAATCTTTTTTACCATAAAAATCTATTTGCTAATTAAGCAGTAACGATAGAAACGTAAGATTTCTGATTTACTCCTTTTTTAAAGACTACTTTACCATCTACTAAAGCAAACAGTGTATGATCTTTGCCAATACCTACACCTACACCTGGGTGGTGTTTTGTACCTCTTTGACGTACAATGATGTTGCCAGAAATGACAGCTTGACCACCAAATATTTTTACACCTAGTCTTTTGCTATGAGATTCTCTACCATTTTTCGAGCTACCCGCACCTTTTTTGTGAGCCATGTTATTGTAATTTAAAAACTAAAATGATATAAATTATTTTGAAATTGTATCAATCATAAGTTTGGTCATTTGTCTTCTATGACCTTTTAATTTCTTAAAACCTTTTCTTCTTTTTTTCTTAAAACTGATTACTTTATCATCTTTTACATGAGAAAGTATAGTGCCACTAACTGAAGCACCTGCCACTTTTGGAGCACCTACTACAATATTACCACCATCGCCCCATAATAATACCGATTGAAATGTTATTTTATCACCTTCATTTCCAGAAAGCAAATCAGTATAGATAAATTTATCTTTCTCTACTTTATATTGTTTGCCAGCTATATCTACTATTGCGTACATTGGTATTGTATTTAAGTTTTTCAAAAACGGACTGCAAAAATATCAAATTAGTTTTTAGAAACAAAATACATTTCTATTTTATTTCTAAAAAAAATAGCTTTGATGTTTTTTGAGGTTTGCAATATAATATTTTTGTTTGAGAAAATAATTTCTACCTTTGCACACTAATTAATGCATGCGTAGCTCAATTGGATAGAGCACCTGACTACGGATCAGGAGGTTTGGGGTTCGAATCCCTACGCGTGCACCACTAAAGGATTGTTCAGATATATTTTCTGACAATCCTTTTTTTGTGGTTATTGAGAAATTATAAAAAGATAAGTTAAATTTTGCTCGAAATTCTTTTCTGATTTTTGAGCTTTTTTGTATGGCTTAATCCTAATTTAATTGGATTGTAAATTACAATCTAGGGTCAACTCCTTCACTTTCTGATGCCAATACCCCGAACACACTTTTAGGAATTCGCATTAATGGTTCTTTAATCACGAAACGTTCCAAGCCTTCAACGCCGAGAGCAAATTCTCTAAGCACATAGTTCCCAAGAGCAAACCGTCACCTCCCAAATTTCTCGCACCCCGAATCATATCTATTGGGTCAATGTCCAAAACCAGACTTATCCTCGTTCTTTCCTCACTTCTTCCAAACCAAAATATTTGAGCAAATTAGAAAAAAACACTCTCAATTTAAGTTTTTTATATTTGAGGGAGTGTTGTTAAAAACTTGGATTCAATTAATAAATACAAATTTTAGAAAATTTTATCTTCGTAAATAGCACTTCCTCAACAATACCGTGCAAAAGCCTTTTCATGTGCTTGTCTTACCTGATTTACAAGCAATGCTGGTTCAATTACTTTCAAGTTGTCGCCAAAGGAAAGTAACTCCATTAAAAAATCATGGGTCAAGCATAACCTTAACTTAATTCTCATTTCATCATCATTATCTACCAGCACCTGCTGAGTATGGTGCAAAGGCAAGGTCTTGATATACTTGCCTTGAAAAGGATTGAATGATAATATGACATCTTCCGGCTCCTCATCGCCGGGACTGATGATGCCAAAGCAATAACGGTAGCTTTCTTCAATACTGAATTTTTCAGGGTAGAGGTAGGTTTGGTTTGTAATTTCCAAATTGGTAAGCCGGTCAAGAGCGAAGCTTTTAATAAAAAGATCTTTGCTCTCTTTTGCCATAATGTACCAACGGTTTTTAAATTCCTTTAAAGCATAAGGAGCAACCATGCGTTGGCTAGAATCTTCTTCCCAAAATTTCTGATAGGTGAACTTGATTTGAAACTTATTCTTTATCGCATGAAGCAAACCGTATAAATTTTCTGTTCCTTGAGGTTTGCGTTTTTCCAAATGAATGAAGGGTGTCAAATCTTGGGCTAAGTTCAAGGAATTAAACATATCAAAAGCCTCCATCATCCGCTGAAAATTCATGTTTTCATTTTCATTCTGGCTGATAAAATATCCCTTTTGCGACTTTGAGTACTCAATGTCAATTCCAAAAACATTTCTTATTTCTTTGATATCTCGCTGAAGGGTACGTTTGGAAAAACCTATTTGCAGGTTATCATCCTGCATTTGCAGGTAGTCAAATTGATTGTCAATGTAAGCCTGCAATGCCTCATAAGTAGAATAAGGCTTTACCTTTAGTTTTTTAAGAATCAGTAGGTAGCGGGAGATATAGCCTCGTTTGGACATTTAGTTATTGTTAACAAATTTTAGGAGGAATTTAAAAATTTCATTTCCTCGATCATCAATTATAGTTTTCCAATTTAAATGCGATTTCCATTTATCTTTTTGGCCATTATGTAATTCGTAAGAGCCACCTGAACACGAATTATAATGCTTTTCATTAGGATGATTGTTACTTGCTGACGAATTTTCGCCGCCTAATATTAATAGCAAGTTGCCAATACCGTTGATAACACCATTAATCTCGTTCCTCAGTTCTTGTTCACTTTTTCCGCCATCGCCCGCTACCCATTCCCAACTCCATTCTTGAGGTAAGATGTGCTCAATCGAAACTCCATCCTTCATTATTTTTCTCAAATCTTGTCTATTTGCATTACTTTCCAATTCAAATTTATACAGGATGTATACCATTTTTCTTTGCCACCAATTGTATGCACTTGATAAAATATTATTTTTATTTTTTTGGATATATGCAATTGAAGTTTGTGGTAAACTCCTACTTTCCATAAGTTCCGGTCTAAACCCACCAGTTAAGAACTTGTCAAGAATATTTACATCATTATCTCCATTGCCGAGTTCATAGAATAAGTTTTCAAAATCATCCCTGTAAACCTGACGATAATATCTATCATGAAAATCCCTTATAAAAAGAAATTTCTCCCAAACTCTCACAAATCTATCACTTAAAAAATTTGCATTTTCATGCTTATGAAAAAGGAGCATAAAAAGTTCTAAACTTAAACTTCTTTCTAATATCAAAACATCACCTATTAATGGATTAGTTTTATCCATTTCTGGCAGATAGATGCATAATAATTCAACCGTTTTTTTAAAGGACTCGGAAATTCCTTTCACATATTTAGAGATATCTTTTTTATCCTTTATCTGCTTATCAAGGTAATTTAAAATATTTTCTTCCCTATCTCCAGACTTGCTGGGAGTTGAGAAAGCACTTTTTCCATTGGCTGGCATCTTATATCCATCATCAACAACTCTAAGGTGTAGAAGCAACAACTCATCCAAAGTAAGGTCACCTTTGAACGAAGCGTTAATTGTTGATTCTTCAAACTTGTAAATACAAGCGAAACAGTCTTGGACTGCCTTAACATCATTTTCAGAATAATTAAGATATGCTGCTTTCATGAGTTTTGCTTTTACTTTCTCAATAAGATTAAGCTTTACACCCCTTGAATTTTGTAGTTCAAATATTTGAACCGCTACAGCTTTGTTATATGTAATATGGGTAGATATGTGCGATTCAATTAATGTACTGACATAGTTAGAAATATTTTTCTTCTCAAGTTTTTTGTTTTCTCTAAACAATCCTCTAAAATAATTTAATGCAAAAATTATTTTCCCAATTGAAAACGTCTGCTGCTCCTTATTACTTAATTGAAGATTAGAAGAGCTCCACTCCTCATCAATATTGTTAAGGTTATGAATAATGGTTTCGAATGATTGTTGGTCATAATCTACGGTTTTAAACCTTCGTATAAAATTGTCAAAATCTTGTATTGAGTGGTGCTCGTACAGCCGGCAAACAAGCAGAAACAAAATAAATGTGGTTATCCTTTGCTGGCCATCTATGATTTCATAGCAATCATCATTTGTTTTTTCCAAGATAAAATGTCCATAATAATAATCCTTTGGCTTGTCATTCAAATCTGAGACGAACTGCTCTAGTTGCTTTTTTTCCCAAGCATAGGCTCTCTGATATGGAGGAACAATTAGGGTTTTTCCGTCAAAAAGATTTCTTAGATTTTCAATACTTTGATTAATTTGTTCTTTTACAATAATTTTCATTTAAATATATTTTATATAATTTGGCGCAAGCCAACGCATCGCTTAACGCATCATGGTGATTTAAAGTTATCTTGTGTTGGCTACAAAGCGACGCTAGATTTTTCCCATAAAGTCGATAAGTGCAATGCCCCTTAAATGCTGGGTTGGGCAGGCTGTAATATTCCAACGTATGTCTTAGGCATTGGTAGTCAAATGCAAAACCGTTGTGTGCCACTACATTTTGATTTTTGATAAATGGCTCAATTTGCGACCATACTATATCAAAAGTTGGAGCATTAGCGGTATGTGCAGGCGTGATTCCATGTATGTCGATGAATCTATTCCAATAATAATTGTCTGGCGGTTGCACCAGAATTGACAATTGCTCTGTGATAACATCATTTTCTACACGCACCAAACCTACTTGGCAAATGCTCCATCTATTGCCTTGTGCAGTTTCAAAGTCTATGGCAGTAAAGGAATTGCTCATTTTATTTTTACCAGTTCTATGTAAGAAGATGAAACTGCATGTGCCTTTTTCAAGTCTATACCATATACTCTTTTGAACGCATCAACTACTTCTTGTCCACCATTAGTTGATAGTGGCGACCCATTGGGTGAGGCAAAATCTACCGTCATTCCCTTTTCGATTCTTACACCGTTTGTTAC